>NZ_JBHIMK010000126.1:0-4050 GCF_042194085.1 Bartonella sp. MU70NMGDW | reverse complement strand
ATACTAATAACACCACCGTAGCGTCCATCAGCATAAAGAGCAGAAAG
Source organism: Bartonella sp. MU70NMGDW (assembly GCF_042194085.1). Taxonomy (NCBI): domain Bacteria; kingdom Pseudomonadati; phylum Pseudomonadota; class Alphaproteobacteria; order Hyphomicrobiales; family Bartonellaceae; genus Bartonella; species Bartonella sp. MU70NMGDW. The sequence continues at coordinate 4,003 of NZ_JBHIMK010000126.1, read as the reverse complement.
AATTGCTCGATAATCTGAACGCGCCTTGGCTAGCAAACCAGAAGAACTGGCGGACGCTTTCTCTTTATCAGCAACAAGAGAAGAAACAGATTTAACTATTTTTATACCTTCTAATGGCGCGCCTGGCGGAGCAACAACATCAACTTTATAAAATCTCTCTGTACTTTTGGCATAATTTGAAGGAGAATTTGTTTTCTTTTGACCAAAAAAAGGTATGCCGAAAAAATCAAATGCAGCAAGTGGCTGTGGAAAAGCAAAAGCGAAACACAAGCCTATAAATACACAGCGCACAGTCCCTGATTTTAACAAAATTCTTGCCTGGTATACCATAAAATCAGATACCTTATAATACACTTTGCATCTACTACACTTTAAATAATATAAAAATGGGAAAGGTAAATATAATTACTTTGCACATTTTACACGTTTTATCACATCAAATAACATTCTGCGATACATAACGTCACCCTCCCCTTATATTTTCATAAAATTCTGCACTGTTGCATAACACGAACAGCCTCATTCTTTTTCCTTAACATATTTATTTAGCTTATTATAAACGTTTTATTGCGTTCCATACTATCATGGTTAAATTTGTACAAATGACTTTCCATGAGAACGCTAAAAAACTGCCTACGTATATAGATCTCTCTATAAAAAAAACCATAGAGATGCTTCTTGATTTTTATGCATAGATATGATTGTCTCTACAAAGTCTAAAGGGGGAAATAAACAAATGATCGCACGTGTTACAACTGTCGCTTTTCGCGGTCTAGAAGCAGTCCCTGTGGATGTACAGGTTATGATTTCATCTGGTAAAATAGGAATGGCTATTGTTGGATTAGCTGATAAAGCAGTTGCAGAAAGCCGTGAACGTGTACAAGCAGCCCTCCACGCTTGTGGACTTTCTATGCCTACTAAACGGATTACGATTAATCTTGCACCAGCTGATTTGCCTAAAGAGGGCTCGCATTATGATTTGCCAATCGCCGTAGGCTTAATGCTTGCTATGGGAATCCTCCCTCCCGAAGTAGCACAAGACTATATCATTTTAGGAGAATTATCACTGGATGGTTCACTTACCGCTGTTAATGGTGTTTTACCAGCTGCCATGACAGCTTTATCACTCGATAAAGGACTGATTTGTCCTTTCCAATGTGGACCTGAAGCTGCTTGGGCAAATGCAGAAATAAATATTCTTGCCCCAGAGACTCTGCTCACTATAGTCAACCATTTCAAAGGAACCCAAATTCAAAAACGTCCACAACCGCGCCAATATACTATCGAAACTGAACTTCCAGATCTTTGCGAAATCAAAGGACAGAAAACAGCCAAACGTGCCTTAGAAGTTTGTGCTGCTGGACGCCATAACCTCTTGTTTGTAGGACCTCCTGGTGCTGGGAAATCTATGTTAGCGCAACGCTTACCTTCCATTTTGCCACCTCTTGATAGCCGTGAGCTTTTAGATGTCTCTCTGATTGCTTCTATTACAGGAGAAGCGGTTCATAATACCATTTCACTTCATTGCCCCTTTCGTTCCCCACATCATTCTGCTTCCATGGCCGCAATGATTGGTGGGGGACTTAAAGGACGACCGGGAGAGGTCTCCCTTGCCCATAATGGTGTGTTATTTCTTGATGAATTGCCTGAATTTTCTCCGCAGGTTCTTGATTCTCTTCGTCAACCCTTAGAAAGTGGGGAATCGGTTATCGCCCGCGCTAATCACCATATTAGCTATCCTGCTCGCTTCCAACTCATTGCCGCAATGAATCCTTGCCGTTGTGGTATGGCAGGCGAAAAAGACCATGTTTGCGCTAAAGGAATACGCTGCCAAATCGATTATCAGTCCCGTATTTCTGGTCCTCTGCTTGACCGAATTGATTTACGGATTGATGTCCCTGCTTTGACAGCTATGGACCTTATGCAACCAGAACAATCAGAAAAAAGCTGCGATGTTGCCAAACGCGTCGCACGATGCCGTACCATTCAAGCTAAACGTTTTGCAACAATGGGGTTTGATCATATTCGCACCAATGGCGATTGCCCTGCCAAAATTATAGAACAGATTGCCATTCCTGATAAAAGTGCGACCACACTCTTACGAGATGTGAGTGAAAAAATGCACTTCTCTGCACGCGCTTATCATCGCATTCTCAAAGTTGCACGCACAATTGCTGATCTTGACGAATCAGATAATCTTTCACGCTATCATCTCGCAGAAGCTATTTCCTATCGACTAGGCACAGAAAGATTAACAGCTCTTAATTAAAAAACTATTCATCAATAAAAACTTATTGGAAAATACCGCAAATAAAGTTCTGTAAGTTTACCATCCTCTTCTAGAGATTTCAGCGCATAATTGAGTATATCAACCAATTTTTCATTCTTTTTTCCAACAGCAAGCTGCATTCCTTGTCCCAATAACTGTGGCGCCATATATGCCCCCCCAACAAAATGACAGCAATCAACAGATTTTTGTTTTTTGAACCATAACGATAAAGCAAATCCATTATCAAAAATAAGGTCAATTTTACGCTCCTGTAATGCTTTATAGAGCTCTTCTCTCTTTTTAAATTCTTGCCATTTTGCTTTAGGAAAATAATGATGAAAGAGCTTTTCGTGAATACTTTTAGACAAAACACCACTGGTTAAATGCACCAATTGATCGCTTATTGGCTCATCGAGATCTAAAAGTCGAGAAGCAACAAATCGCGCTGGAAAGCGCAAATATGACTTTGTAAAAACAAGATCTTGCTGGGTTTTACTTGTTTCTTTTAAACCCGCAATAATGACTTCTGCACCACCATTTTTAACATATTCTACAAGCTCTTTCCAAGGAATTACTTCTACTTCACAAAGCTTCTCTAATTTTAATTTTGAGCAAATAGCGCGCAATAAATCGATATTATAACCTGCAAGATGCCCCGTTTGATCAAGGAAATTAAAAGGAGGAAAATCAAAAGTTGTTACAAAACGCAAACGAAGAATATCCGTCGTATCAGGTTGTACCAAATGTTCATGCGAATCAAAAAAAGAAGGCAACCTTTCAGCTTCTCCGTAAGAGGAAAATAGAACCCCCCCTGCTACAAATAAAATACGAATAAAAACATTGTATGGATTATTGAATAAAAAGTACCATAAACGCAATTGAAGATGTTTTATATATATAGATTTTTTTATTTTCAAAATCTCTCCCCCATTTTTAAAGCTAAGATGCAACCCTTCTCAATTATTATCTAACGCACTTCACCAAAATATCTGGCGTTTAATAAATAAAATTCTTGCTATTTATAAAAAGTAATTTGAGAGAAAGGCGATTTGATTTTTTAAATATAAGAAATAAGCTGTACATACTTTAGTGGCACACTCCATTTTATCAAAACCATTTTCTTGCGTATCACAACCAGAGGGAGTATATAGACACTATTAAAGAAAAGAGTAAAAATACCCTTCAAATGCCGAGGGTTTTCTCAACATTAAGGTTGCATCAACATTTAAGAACCGGAAAATAAAATGATGATGCTGGTTTGTGCCTTATTGTCAATATGGGCAAAATGAGGGACATGAATCTTGTAGTATTCACAGGGTATTTTGCGTTATACTATTCAAACATCGTTGTAAAATGAGTTTAGGAACATTGAGAGATGTTTCTTAAAAAAGCGCGTGAATAACAGTGCAATGGGCTTTGTTTTAAATAAGGGACGTAACCTCCATTACAGAAATGAGAAAAACAAAAGCGTAAGACAATGCGTCATCACCCCCATTCTTTAAAAACATCGCCGTAAACGTTTTTAAAAGTTGTAAAACTGAATAAAAGAACGATAGTGGAAACGTGCTTTTACATTTACGCCTTTATATTTTCCACATTTTAAAGATAACACAAACTAATATACCCAATATTTTCGCCTCAATCTAATATACAAAAATTTGAGCTGCTTAGAGAGCTCGTAACCTTTGTTTTAAATATACGGCAGCATTAGAATTGAAAATTGATTTATGGATA
>NZ_JBHIMK010000125.1:0-4081 GCF_042194085.1 Bartonella sp. MU70NMGDW | reverse complement strand
GGAGAGGACGGTTTAATCGAAGTCAAATGTCCACAATCAACAACTCATCTTCGTTTTTTTATGTATGACGAAATCAAGCCTGAATATCACGCACAAATGCAATTCCAAATGGCTTGTACAGGACGAAAGTGGTGTGATTTCATGAGCTATAATCCAAACTTTGTAGGCAAATCTACTGGTTTGAGAATGAAAGTCAAACGCGTCAACCGTGATGAGCAATACATTGAAGAGATTAATAAAGCGGTCGAAATCTTTTTAGGGGAAATAGAACAAGAGATGCAAAAGATTTTGGCAAAAGCTGCTTAAACCTATGGGGGTGCTCTCTCCTCCCAGCACCCCCACCCATTTACTAACAACTTTTAAGTAATGCATGATTCACGCTACGGGTGGATTGTGCGCAAATCAAGGAAATAAACCATGGAAAAAAAATATGAACTTACTGATGAAACAACTGAGGTTGATGGCAAAACTCTCCACCGCATTCGTGCCTTACGAGACTTTGGTGGTATTAAAGCAGACGACCTAGGCGGTCTTATAGAGCATGAAGGCAACTTATCCCATGAGGGCAATTGTTGGATTTGGTATAAGGCTTGTGTTTTTGGAGATGCACGTGTTTATGGCAATGCACTTGTTTTCGATGAAGCAAAAGTTTCCGATAATGCACATGTTTACGAGAGCGCACACGTTTTCGATGAAGCGCGCGTTTACGGTCGTGCAGAAATTTATGGAGAAGCAAAAGTTTACGGTGAGGCATGCGTTTACGGCAGGGCAGAGGTTTACGATTGTGCACGCGTTTTCGATGAAGCACGTGTTTACGATAAGGCAGAGGTTTACGGTTGTGCACGCGTTTACGATTATGCAAAAGTTTTAGAAAATGCACATGTTTACAGTTATGCATATGTTTCCGATAAGGCAGAAGTTTATGGCAATGCAAAAGTTAAAGACGGACATGTAGGCGATAGTGCAAGGATTTATGGTGATGCTAAAATTTATGATCATGCAGAAGTTTACGGTAATGCATGCGTTTCCCATAATGCAGAGGTTTATGGTTATGCCAAGGTTTTTGGTGATGCCTTGGTTTTTGGCAATGCACATGTTCATGGGCGTGCAAAAGTTTACAATGATGCACGCGTTTTCGATGAAGCACGTGTTTACGATAAGGCAGAAATTTACGGAGAAGCAAAAGTTTACGGTGATGCAGAAGTTTACCGTAGCGCACACGTTGATGACTATAACGCCATATCAACTGGAGAAAAGACCAGATGAAAAAATATGAACTGACAGATGAAACAATCGAAGTTGGGCGCAAAACGCTCCGCCGCATTCGTGCATTGAGAGATTTGGAGGACGTCAAGCAAGGTGATCTTGGCGGCTATATCGAGAAAGAAGATAACCTATCGCATCATGGTAATTGCTGGATTGGTGGTTATGCCAAGGTTTATGATGATGCTAAGGTTTACGAAAATGCACATGTTTACGGTTATGCACATGTTTACGACAATTCTCGTATTTATGGCAAAGCAGAAGTTTTCGATGAACCATGCATTTACGGTCATGCAGAAGTTTACGGTGATGCATATATTTGCGGTGAACCGCACGTTTTTGATAATGCAGAAGTTTATGGCAATGCACAAGTTTACGGTGAGGCATACATTTACGATGGGGCGCGTGTTTACGGCAATGCGCAAGTTTACGGTGATGCGCATGTTTACGGTCATGCAAAAATTTACGGTGAAGCATGTGTATGTTGGGACGACTGGATTGATGGCGATAGAAGAATCTCAACTAGAGAACAAACCAGATGAGAAAATACGAACTGACTGATGAAACAATTGAGTTTGATGGATACATTACGCTTTACCGCATCCGTGCATTGAAAGACTTTGGAGATGTAAAGGCAGGTGATCTTGGCGGCTTTATAGAGCATGAAGACAATTTAAGTCATGAAAACGATTGTTGGATTTATAATGATGCCAAGGCGTATTTGTTTGCCAATATTTACGATAGCGCTAAGGTTTTTGATAACGCACAAGTTGCTTATAATGCAGAGATTTTTGGAAATGCAAAAATTTATAATAACGTCAAAATATATGGAGGTCATATTTTTGGAAGCGTAGAAATTTATGGAAATGTGGTTATCGATAGTGATTCAAGAATTTATGGCGATACAAAAATTTATGATAATTCAGAAGCTTGTAAACGAACTATGACCGCCCAGAACGGCGACTCTTCAGCAAAAGACGACATTCCTTTCTAGCAACACAAACAAAATTTTAACACCAGCGTGATTCACGCCACGAGTGAATTACATCTAAAATGAAGGGGAATAAACATGCCACACCGCCCACCTACTATCACGCAACCAGCTATTGCTCGTGCTTTAAGAGAAGCTAAAAAACAAGGATGTGAACTCATAGAAATCAAACCTACAGGGGAATTATTAATTCATATCAATAAAACCATAACACCAACAACGACAGATAATACTTATAGCATTGATGATTTTCCACCGCTTGAAAATGAACAAGAAGACTACGAGACCAGCAAAAGCTGCCCCTCTGTCGACGGTATAAAGTTTTAGCCATGCCAAAACGCCGTCCACCGCATCTTGTTCGTGAACGTACACGCCATGGTAAAGTTATATGGTATGTACGTATTGGTCATGGACCACGGTTTCGGATTGAAGGAACCTATGGAACGCAAGAGTTTGTTGACAATTATACGCTGGCTATTAAACAAGCGCAAAATGGCTCCTCCAAAACAAAGAGGCGTACCAGACTCACAGAAGGGTCTTTCGATTGGTTATTGCATCAGTATTTACAAAGCATGCAATGGCATAATCAATCAGAATCCACTAAAAAAGTTAAATATCGAATTCTGAATAATGTTTCTAAACATATCGGTGATCGTGCATATAAAAGCATAAACAAACAACACATTCTTGAAGCCGTAGACAGAAGGCGAGAGACCCCCGCGGCTGCAAAACATTTTTTGACCTCTTTAAATGGTCTCTTTAATTGGGCGGTTGATAATGCCCTTTTAAATAGAAATCCTGCCTTTAATATAAAAGCACCAAAATCTTTAAACAGTGAGGGATTACTGCCATGGCTAGAAGAGGACATAGACAAATATTATCACCGTTGGTCACATGGTACACATGAACGCGTCTGGATTGATGTTCTTCTTTATACAGGCTTGCGTCGTGGTGATGCCGTTCGTATCGGCTGGAAAGACGTCAAAGATAATATCATTTATCTAAAAACAGAAAAGAGCCAATTTAAAACAGATGTTTTTCTTCCTATTTTACCAGAACTAGAGGAAACCCTTAAAATTGGTCCTATAGGTAATGAAACATTCATTTGTGGTAAAGGTGGAAATAAGCTTGTCAAAGAAAGTTTTGGCAACCTCTTTCGTGAAGCATGTAATGCAGCAGGTATTAAAAAATCAGCGCACGGATTGCGAAAATTAGCAGCAACACGTGCAGCCAATGCTGGTGCGACAGTTTCGCAAATGAAAGCGCTTTTTGGCTGGACAGAAGATAAAATGGCATCCCTTTATACCAAAACAGCTGATAGAAAACGCCTTGCAATAGAAGCAATCAAAAAGCTACAAAAAGGTTCGGGATAGACATAAAATAAGTTAAAAGAATCAACGGAATCAAAACTCCCGAACTTTTATATAACTTATTGATTTTATATAAATATAACGCTCTCCTCTCTCTCCGCCATACAATTTTCTCCTATGTATAACGTATTGATTCTTTGTAATCTTTTTAAAGGTTCGGGAGCGTTAACAAAAGTTCGGGAATAGGATTTTCCAACATACCGTTACAAAGCTCATCTTTTTCCTCCAACATTCTCTAATAATTTTTTGAATTCTTTGAAATCCACTGTTTTAAATGGAAGAAGACATTCTCTATCGTCTCTATGAGACGAGCAAAATTAAGAATCCATTTTCTAAAGAATTTCGCGCGTCTCAGAGTATGTTTAAAGTCGGATATTTGTTTTTTGTGTAAAAATACTTACAAACGCATCCATAATACGTGAAAAATCAAGCGCTAATAAGAGTATAATGAGTACAA
>NZ_JBHIMK010000124.1:0-4216 GCF_042194085.1 Bartonella sp. MU70NMGDW | reverse complement strand
TTTATGGGATCAAGACATGAGGAGTTGAAATGTCATTAAAACCGTTTGCGATATCAGAGATTAGCGACCCGTCTCAAGTACGGGTCGTTTTGTATTCGGGGGGAGGATTTGTGCATGCGCCGCTTAATGGCGTTTTTGATTTACTGAAAGCCGCTTTGAAAACGGATCTTGATGGATCGTTAAAAGATTTAGAGAAGCGCTTAGAGAGCTTAAGAGAAGAGTTTGAAGATTTGAAAGAGTGTTCATTAGACGAAGTACTCTGAATGATGTGAGGACGAAAGCAGATGAAGATACCCGATCATGAACATGAATATTTGATACCTGTCGCGACGAGAGAAGAAATGATAGCAGGAACTTCTCAAGACAGCGTTGTTGTTCCGAAGCTTTTAGGGACGGCATCTTTGTATTCGTATGAAACCTTTGCGCCGTTAGAGCAGGTTGTTAATGCAAGGAAAGAAGCAGAAAAAGCCATGGCGCGTGCGAATGGCGCGCAACAAACAGCAGATCAAGCGAAAACTATAGCAGATAGTGTCAAGGAATTATCGGATGCAGCAGCGACGACGATAGCGCAAGCAGCAGGCACAGCAGCGAGTTCAGTTACTGTAGCCAATGCCGCCAAGACGACAGCAGAGACAGCTTTAGAGCAGGCAAATACGGCATTAACAGTATCCAATGCCGCCAAGCAGACAGCAGAGGTATCGAAAACTTCCTCAGAAGATGCCAAGATGAAATCAGAAGCGGCAGAGAGGTTAGCGCAAGAAGCCAAGCGTATTGCGGAGGATACTAAAGGTGCAGCCGATAGAGTGACACAAGTTCAAAGCACAGTAGAGACAGCTTTGACAGAGGCAAGAGAAGCCAAGGCAACGGCAGGAGATGCAAAAACACTTTCCGAACAAACCAAGAGCGCTTTTGATGATGCCAAGCAGGTGATGGGCGAGGTGAAGAATGTTGCAGAAACGGCGGCAGCGAGCAGTGGGCAAGCTCTCACGACAGCTTCTGAAGCCAAGACGACAGCAGAGACAGCCTCTTCGGTAGCTGGTGATGCAAAAGAAACGGCATTGAGAGCGTTGGCAGATGTCAAGGATCTTAAGCAATCGGTTGATCATGTCAAGAATACAGCTGAGGGAGCCAAAAGGACAGCAGAAGGAGTAGAGCAGAGGGCTTTAACAATAGAAGACGTTGCTACACAAGCCAAGACTAAAGCCGGTGAAGCCAAACAATTGGTTGAAGAAGTTAAGATGAGAGCGCATTCGGCAGAAACGTTAGCAAATAATGCAAAGCAGTTAGCGGATAGTGCAAAAGACACAGCGGTGGAAGCGAAGAATAAAGCAGAGGATGCTCATGTCCTTTCGCAAGACGCTAAAAGTACAGCAGAGACGGCAGAAGAGAAAGCCGCAAGAGCCGAAAAAAAGGCGGATGATGCGACAGTCACAGCTTCAGAAGCCAAGATTATGGCGCAAGAGGCAAAACAGGCGTTAGAGACATCAACAGCGCAACAAGATGCTTCAGAAGCATTGTCTAAAGCCGCTGAAGCGAAAAAAGTAGCAGATCAGGCAGCAACGTTAGCTAATGAAAGTAAAACGACAGCTGTTGAGGCAAAAGGTTTAGTGGAGGAAGTAAAACAATCGGTAGCGACAGCGACAGAAACAGCAGAGAGCGTAGCTAACGAAGCCAAAGGAGCATCAGAAAGTGCTGTTAGGGTGGCGAATACAGCGAAGACCACAGCAGAAGAAGCCAAGAGTGCAGCGGATACAGCAACAGCGACGGCTCATCAAGCCCAACAGAGTGCAGAGGAGGCTACAAAATTAGCTTCTGAAGCGAAAGCGGTAGCAGAGTCTGCGGCGCGTTCAGGAGAGACGGCAGGGCATGTTGATGCAGAAGCGTTGAAGGGTATAGCTACAGCAGCAAAGAGTAAAGCGGAAGCAGCAGAGAAGGTAGCAGAAGAAACGAAAGGTGCTTTGGATGGTCTAAAACAATTAGCCAATAGTGCGAAGTCGACAGCGGACGAGGCAAAGAAGGTAGCTGATGGTGCACAAAAGAAGGCATCACAGGTAGAGACAGTAGCGGATGAAGCCGGAAAAATAGCACAAGAAGCTAAACAGACAGCTGGTTATGCCAAGCATGATGCGGGGCAAGCCCGTAGTCAGGCAGAAAAGGCAGAAAAAACAGCAAATGAAGCGTGGAGTAAAGCCCACAAAGCGAATGAAACAGCAGATAATGCTAAGACTATAGCAAGTTTAGCGCGTACGTACGCAGATGAAGCCAAGAAGATAGCGGAAAATTCAGGCAACACAGCTCATCAAGGGTGGAGTACAGCTAACAACGCGAAGGAAGTAGCAGGTGACGCTAAGACTATAGCAAGTTTAGCACGGACATATGCAGACGAAGCCAAGAAAAAAGCGGAAGTAGCAGATTCACAATCCTATCAAGCTAAGGGCGAAGCCGAAAAAGCCAAGGAAATAGCTAATAGTGCAAAATATACAGCAGAACAAGCACAGAAAGCGGCAGAAGCGGCGGGTAAAAAGGCAGCGTCTTTAGCATCATCTTTAGAAGACAAGCTAGAAGAGACAGAAAAAACAGCGAAGGAAGCCAAACAGAAAGCTGTTTATGCCGAAAATGATGCGAGGCAAGCTCGTAGTGAGGCAGAATCTGCGAAAAATATAGCTTATAATGCTAGTAGTACAGCTAACAACGCGAAGGAAGCCGCCAATAACGCTAAGACTATAGCAAGTTTAGCAGAAAGAGCAGGCGAAGAAGCCAAGAAAATAGCGGAGAAAGCCGATGACCGAGCGTATGAAGCCAAGAATGAAGTAGAAAAAGCCAAGGAAATAGCTAGTAATGCAAAATATATAGCAGGAGAGGCGCAGAGGGCAGCCGAAACAGCGGGTAAAAAAGCCGCGTCTTTAGAGGAAGAAGCGGAAGAGGCACAAAAAATAGCCAAGGAAGCCAAGGAGTCTGCTGGTTATGCAAGACATGACGCGACGCAAGCACGCAATCAGGCAGAAAATGCAGAGAAAATAGCCTCGTCTGCGAGAAGTAGGGTTATCGATATCAATCAAGTGGTTGAGAATTTTAAAGCCCCCGTAAGTTTAGCGCGGATGTACTCAGAAGAAGCCAAGAAAAAAGCCGAGTCGGCAGATTCACAAGCCTATCAAGCCAAGAGCGAAGCCGAAAAAGCCAAGGAAGTAGCCGATAGAGCGAAAAGGACAGCAGAAGAAGCTAAAACAACAGCCGATACGACGAAACAAGAGCTTGGAGGTATCAAGAGTTCCCTAGCAACGGCAACAACAGCCCATACAGTAGCCTCACAGGCAAAAGTGCTAGGGGAAGAGATAAACAATTTACTGAAACAGTCCAATTTAACGGTTCTTTCAATTTCTACGCCGTTTCTTGTTGCGACAGGGAAAAAACAACTCACATTGAAGAAAGGAACGCGTATAACCTTGGCATTAGGCAATGATACTTTGGTTGCAAGTTATACGGCAGATACAAGAATAAGCGTTCCTTCTCTTTCGGTAGGCAAGGATTATTATGTTTATCTGGTTTCTGATGGAAAACAGTCTCATAAACTTGTTTTGTCAGAAAACTCTACCTATCCAAGGAATTACACAGTGAGTAATTCGCGAAAGATAGGAGGGTTTCATACGCTCTGTGCGGATGTTGGTACGATTTCCGGTCACCCATTATCCGGTTATCAAGCAGGGGATATATTGCCGAACTCTGTTTGGTGTCTCAATCATCGCCCGCATAGTTCCCCAGAGGGTATGGTTTACGACCCCTCTACAGATATTTGGGTTGATATTTATCTTCAGTCAGGGACGGGTCACAGTACCCGCTCTGCGTATAATGTTCCTATTACGACGAACCGTCTACAAATAGATCATATATCCGATATGCTGCGTGTTAAGAAGGCTTTGCTCAATAATACAGAATTTACCTCTGCGATGCATGGAAGCAATGAAGGTGGTGGGATTCAAGGCAAAAAAGCACCTTCACCAAAACATTCTGGAGGTTATAAGAATACGGCAAATATACGGATGATTTCGCATATCGGTTGTGAAGATGGTTGCGGTTATGTTTGGCAATTTGTGAAAGATGTTTGTTTCATGCAAACAGTAACTGGAACTTCACCAAATGTACAGTTTAAAAAAGATATGTATGCATTGTTGGCTGGTGGAGACTGGTCAGATACTACGAATATCACTCCACATCTGCG
>NZ_JBHIMK010000123.1:0-4247 GCF_042194085.1 Bartonella sp. MU70NMGDW | reverse complement strand
CCAGACCCCGGAATACTAATGCGAGGGCGCTCGCAACCGGAGGGGGAGCAAAGTGCAAGCCAAAAATCTACATTTTTACGACATTTCTTTAGGCAAAAAAATTCGCTTTAGAAGAAACTTCATGGGTTTTTCTCAAAAACAATTAGGGAGTCATTTGGGCGTAACGTTTCAACAAATTCAAAAGTATGAGAAAGGTTTAAATCGCGTAAGTGCAAGACGTTTACAAGAAATTGCTCATATATTAGATGTTCCCGTTTCCTTCTTTTATGCTGATAGCACAAAAAAAGAAGATCCCCTCTATCATTGTGATGACAGAATAGAAAGCAAAGCAGAATATTTACTTTTGCAAAGTTTTAGAATGCTAACCCGCAAAAAACAACGAGCTATTTTGCAGTTAATTTCTGGTGAAAAAAATGATCCCTTATTTTCATAAGTTCACTGAAAGAACAATCAACGTCCTTAATAACATTGAAAAGAATTTTGACTGTCTCCACACACCTTATGAGAACGAAAATTCTTAAATCTAATCTGGTCTGTAAATAGTCCGAATTCTAACGAGTTTAACTTAGCAATAGCGCTTTGATTTATAATGATAATCTAACGTTATGTATATTGAATAAGTGTCTCAAATATCATAAAATTCTTTCATTTCAAACTTGTTCTATATTGAATCAATCAAAATCATTTATTTGCACATTACAAGCAGAGTTAGCGTGTGAGTAAAAATGTACAAAAAAGGCATACCTCTTAATTGAATAGTCTCACATACCAAGAACTGTAGCCACATTGAGTGCTGAAAAAATATATGATGATGCTAACTTACTCTTTTTTTAAACATTAAACATGGAGGTGTTCAACGGTTTTCCACTCATATAATCCACTTGAAACAAGAAGCTCGCCAAACAAGCCTAAGAATATTCCCACGCACTAAAAAAATACTTAAATATATCAAAAAAGCTTAAAGATCTTATACCACCATACTTCAAATGACGATATTTTATAGCATAACAGGATTAAAGTAAAAAACAGACACGAAAAAACTATATGTATAACTTTCATAAGAATTTATTTATATAATGGATACTTAAGTTTATCTTGTTGTGCCATAAATTCTATCATTTAAGGTATGAGAATATGAAGCATTCATACCTCCTTGAAACATTCAAATGTTTTTTAGGCGCCAAATGTTTTTTTAATATTTTTAGGCTTGCTTGTTGAGCCTTAAGTTTCAAGTGAAAAATGGGAAGCTGCTAAAAGTACCGCTAGAATCTGGCTGTTTACAGACTGAATAGGAAGCTTCGCTTTTAAAGGCATAGGGAGAAGATCAAATACTTCAACACTTAAATTCCCCCAACGCGATACGTAATAGCATCCTTAAAAAATTCAAAAGTGTGAAGGTAAACAATTGACAGAAGATACAGAATTCACTTAATTAAAGTGCTCTCTAAAAGAGATAACAGTTTAGCGTACAATATTCAATTTTTCAATTCTGAAAGATTAAAAAGACGTATCATTTGAAATAAAACAACTTATTGTGCTGATGATGATTGATGTGTACAAAATTGAGTTGTTGAAAATCAAAAATATAATTCAATGATGTTCCTTGACCAACTCACTCTCTCCTGAGTATAGCACGGGGAATAAACGTGGAGAGACATGAGGAGTATATAGAAAATGAGTTTTAAAATTGCAATTGTCGGCGCAACCGGAAATGTTGGTCGTGAAATGCTTACAATTTTAGAGGAACGTGGTTTTCCTGCGCATGAAATTGTCCCTCTAGCATCACGACGCTCATTAGGACAAGAAGTTTCTTATGGAGATAAAACTTTAAAAGTAAAAGCACTGGATACTTACGATTTTTCTGACACAGATTTTTGTCTGATGTCCGCGGGAGGAAGCATTTCCAAAGAATATGCTCCTAAAATCGCTGCCGCTGGCTGTGTCGTCATCGATAATTCCTCCACGTGGCGCTATGATTCCAATGTTCCGTTGATCGTCCCTGAAGTCAATGCCGAAGCTATAAATGCCTTTTCTAAGCGTAATATTATAGCAAATCCTAATTGTTCAACAATTCAACTGGTCTTAGCTTTAAAACCTCTCCATGATGCTGCAATCATTAAACGTGTTGTTGTCTCTACATATCAGTCGGTTTCTGGAGCTGGTAAAGAAGGAATGGACGAACTTTTCGAACAATCACGTGCTGTTTTTGTTGCAGACCCAATTACATCAAAAAAATTCACTAAACGCATTGCCTTTAATGTCATTCCTCATATCGATGTTTTCATGGAAGATGGTTATACAAAAGAAGAATGGAAAATGACTGCTGAGACAAAGAAAATTCTCGATCCGAAGATTAAATTAACAGCCACTGCTGTTCGTGTCCCTGTCTTTATCGGTCATGCCGAAGCTGTCCATGTTGAATTTGAAAAACCACTAAGCGTATCTGAAGCACAAGCGCTTCTCCGCGATGCTCCCGGTTGTCAGCTTATCGATAAACACGAAGATGGTGGCTATACCACACCTTATGAATGTACCGGAGAAGATGACACCTTTATTAGCCGCATTCGTGAAGATATCACCGTTGAAAATGGTTTAGCTTTCTGGGTTGTCGCCGATAATTTAAGAAAAGGAGCAGCATTGAATGCCGTTCAAATTGCTGAATTGCTCATTTCTCGTAATTTGATAAAGCCTAAGTCCGCAAATTAACGCCCTGTCCAAAAGGATGAAGAGCCCTCGCCGGTCTGTCAAAAGTCCGGTTTCTCTTCAGCAGGATCTTATCTCCTGCTGAGGATTCATATCGCCATTTTAAAGGACTGTGATTCGGGATATTAACAATTTTACTCTGAATATCCATAATATACCTTGCCGCCTTAAGTTAATCATCGCCACCTTAATGCCATTTTATCGTAGAATAGGATTAGCAGCATAAGCATTTTTTGCTTCATGCTGCTGATCCTTTTTGTCATTCCGGTTGTGAAATTAACTTTACCTTTATCGAGCAGGATAGGTCACAACACGGTAACGCGTTTCGTTACGTTCAAAATTTTTGTAATTGACATTATCAGGAAACAAGGGGTTATAAGCATTCACGCGCTTTACAGAGACTTCTTGTGCTTTTGGCGACGGATTTAAAATTGTTCGTTCATCCCTTTTCTTGACACCTGTAGAATCGATAATCATATCTGTTCTGTATAGTTTTTGCATATTTTTCCGTGTTTTTTGAATCGCCGGAAGAACTTTAAAATCGGAAACAACCTGTTTTACTTTTTCTTTTTTTACTTGTGACGATTTTATCATAGCATTTGGCTTTACTGGCATCTTTGTAAAAGCAATGGTAGGAACATCGCTAACATTGACATAACGTGCAGATGCCCAACCAACTTTTCCATGATAACCAAGAGAACACCAAGTTTTATTGGATAAACAGCCATAAATTTGCACTTTTGCTCCCATTGGAACCATTGTGATCACTTTATAAGCTGTTGCAGGACCTGTGCGTAAAGATACCTGACCTGATGCAACACGAGCAACTGTTCCAGCAATGGTTCCAGCTTCCGCGTGAGAAGCAGTCACAACCACCCCCGACGCTCCCAAAGCCCATAAAATCATTGTTGTTGATAAAAATTTCTTTCTTAACATTATTTTTCTTCCTCTCTCAAAACATGTGAAGGGCAAAATTTCGCCTTTGCAAAAATTTGCCGCGTTTAAATCCAATGATCAGCAACCTTTATTTCCCGCCAAAAAGACCCCACAACATTGCAACAAAATCTCTCTTTATTCCCCCCTCTACACGAACACGGACTTTTGATCTTGGTTGCGCAGTATGTTCTTCATGAATTTACGCCTAAAGCATCATCTGATTGTTTGGTTCTTCAACCAATCGTCCTTTAAAGAAGTTTTTAAAGTGTTATTGGTTCCCTCAACAAATGATTGCAATAAAAGAATTGATTGCCTGAATTACAGAGAATGAATGATGATACGCCCCCAAAATACTAAAAATAAAAGGAAAAATAATAATCTTTTAAAAATAAAAGTGATTGAATATTCTCTAAAGCTTGTATAACTTTAAATCTTCCTAAAAAAATACAGAGTATATTGAAACTTCCCTCAAAAAATCTCTTGGAAAAGAAAGTTAAAAGCACATGACATTAAAAATTTTTTCTCGCAGTCAGATTATAGGATTATTCCTCTCTCTCTTTGCACTTTTTTTATCTACTGCTTGCGTCATGGCTACAGACAAATCAAAA
>NZ_JBHIMK010000122.1:0-4358 GCF_042194085.1 Bartonella sp. MU70NMGDW | reverse complement strand
ACCGTAATTCTAGACGCAATTCGACTAGTACAGCAACGCCATAAAACACTATTTTTCATATCCTGTCAACAAAAAAAATCACTATATTGTGTATTTTTTATTTTTTTCACCTAAATCTAGTGTCTTTAACAACCAACCACTCACAATTGTATCATCTCAACGAATCAATTATATGACTAGAAACTAATAAAAAGCGGGGGAGAACAATGCGTGATATTGTCATAGTAATAGTGGGTATACTCATACTATGGGCTATAGTCTCTGACATGTGGGAAGAAGCAGAGAATGGTCGGAATACAGAATTTCAAGGTACTCTTTTATTGGTCATAGTACTCGGGGTGCTTTGGCATCTTGAATTTTCAAGAAACTTTTTATTAGTGGTAGCAATTTTGTTGTTTGCTTGGAGAAATTACCTAGGAATAAAAGCAAATTTTGAACATGATCGCTTAATTGAAAATTATCAGGCAGCGTCTGTTTGGAAAGATCAAAGAATTAATGAACTTCAAGCGGTTGAAGAGGAAATAATTAATGAGGAATTGTCCAAGATAATAATAAAAGCTTTGGCAACAACAGAAAAAGAATGAATCTGGTTGAGAAAAAATCAATTAAAGGTTCAATACTATGATTGATAATTAATAAAAAAGGGGAGAAAATGTGGTTTATTATAGGAATTGTAATCCTTATCTTAATAATCCCAATATTAATTGATATTATTATATTAGTAATTTACGGCATTGGATTATTTCTAGGGGGCATACTTGAAACTCTAAAAGAGTTCCTAAATTTAGTAGGAAAAATACTATTAACAATAATACTGCCAACATTAGAAACTATCGATTATGCTTTTACAAAGGATAAAAGCAAATGGAACGAAATAATTGAGAAACGAGAAAGATTTAGAGAACATAAAGCGATTAAGAAAAAAAACGGAGAAAAAACAATAAATTATTACTTTCGTTTTGCTAAACGTGGCTTATTTCTACTCTTGCGCCTAGTGGGGCTCTCCTATTTCACAGCAGTGGTTACCTTTATAATTATGTTTTCTACAGGGTACATCATTGCTACGTTTTTCCCCCGCTCTTTTGCCCCTTATTTGTTAGGGACAATTATTTTAATGCTTACTCTTCCCCTTACAGTCTGTATGGCACCAATCCAATATAGAATACAAGCGCTACCTGTTTCATTTTTACTACAAACAATGCTTCTCTGGGTTCAGTTTCGCGAAAACCTCTCTATGGGTATTGTATTCTATATCGCATTCTTTGAGCTATTCGTATATATATTATTTAGCTTTTCTCACGCAGTATTTATAGCCGAACTATCAGAAGAGCAATCAACTGCCTTTGAAACATTATAATAAACATTTACCATTTAGTTTTTCTGTCAAAATATTTATGAAGCGCGTTAAGAGCGACCCGCAATGAATTCACAAGATGTGGTAATGTTTGGTCTTCGACAATAATATATTGTATTGCTGCATAAAGATTATACTGTCTATAGAGATGTTGTGTTTCTTTTATCGCCTCTTGCATATTAGAAAACTGTCCTGTTGCAAATTCAACCCATTTCTCTCTTGCTTTGTCATCAGAAGATGATGGTATTTCGTCATAAACAGCGCTTGGTAAACCTTTTGCACACAAATAGTCATTTTTCACTTCAAGATATTTTTGCGCAACATCATACTGGTCTTGAGTAAGCACACCTTGCAAACAAAGCCGCCCAACATAAGTACCAGCAAGCGGATTTTTAGCCTCTTCAATAGTCAAACCAAAGCGTTTAGCACGCATTTCAATTGCCAATTGATTAACAGGATCTTGACGTACTTTCACTTGTGAAATGTAAGCATCTTTCTTTTTCATACATCCCCTAATCTGTGGGAGCCCACATGTTTCTCTTTGCCATATTTTATCAATCAAAATGGTATGCTGTCATTAAGAGATGCACTATGATCAGCAGCACCTGAAGCGATAGCATAATGTTGAGAAGTAACGGAAGAAGGGGCAGATTGCTCTTTCTTTGCATCAAGCAAATACAACTCGCCTTTGAATTGTGGTAAAATAATCTCTGTTATGTAACGGTCATGCCCATTTTTATCTTGCCATTTGCGTGTCTGTAATTTTCCTTCTACGTAAACCTTTGAACCTTTGTTGAGGTATTGAAGTGCAATTTTTGCTAAATGTGGATTAAAAATCACCACGGAGTGCCATTCTGTTTTCTCTACTTTTTGATGAGTATTTTTATCCGTATAGCTTTCAGAAGTCGCTATACTAAAATTGACTATTTCTGTTCCAGAATTCATTGTTTTGCTTTCGGGATTAGCACCAAGGCGCCCGATTAACATCACTTTATTTAGCATATTTTTTCTTACCTTAAACTTGTATTTTAATACATAAAAAATCTTAACATGATTTGCTTATTTTTTCAATTATTTCAAAAGGATATTATTGTTTTTTAACATATAAAATTATATTTAATATGCAAAAAAACATAAATAGTTCAGTGTTCATTTAAAACTCTTGATATACATACATAAATGTATTAACATAAGATATGAGAATAAGATTTGAATGGGATGAAACTAAAGCAAAAAGTAATCTTAGAAAGCACCGTGTCAGTTTTGAAATTGCTGCTCGTGTTTTTGCAGACCCGTTCGCCATGGTTAAACAAGACCGTATTGAAAACGGAGAATATCGTTGGCAAACTTTGGGTCTTGTGGATGGTTTTTTACTGCTACTCGTAGCGCATACTGTCCATGATGATAAAGATGGTATAGAAGTAATCCGTATTATTTCAGCGCGGCGAGCTAACTCGAAAGAAAGGAAACGTTATGAAGAAGAAAGTTCGTTATGAAATTGATGTAGGTAACTTATCACCTTTGACAGATAAACAGAGAGTTGAGGTTGATAAACTGGCTGCAATGCCGGATAGTGCAATTGATCATAGTGATATTCCAACACTAGATGATACGTTCTGGAAAAACGCCGTTCGCAATCCATTCTATAAACCAACCAAAACTGTCACAACAGTACGTGTGGATTCAGACGTTCTAGCGTGGCTTAAAAGTCAAGGGAAAGGATATCAAACGCGGATTAACGCCATTTTACGTGACGCTATGCTTCGTTCAATGCGTTGACCTCTTTCCTGCTACAAAGAGTATCAAACTGCTTTCGATAGTTTTTTATCTCCTTGTTGATTTTATCGAACGTTGAGAAGAGACAACGTCATTTAATCTGAACAGTTTTATAAAATCGGAAATTTTACTATGTTTTTTTAACTGAGCACTGTAGTGTGTAAATAGATATATTTATTAAACTGCGTGTATGTAACATAAGAAACAATACACAAAATAAAAAGGAATACCAAAGAGCAATATCTGAGTACCAAAGTACAGTATCCAATGAAAAAGAAAGCTTATGCTCCACGTACTTAGAAATAATAGGTAAAGAAACAGTTTCCTTATAACTATTTGGGAAAATTAAAACGACAAGCGCTAAACTTATTAGCTTTAAAAGTCTGTGCATATACTGTTGTAAATCACGTGTTAATATCTTCCAACCAGTTGTATTTCCGCATTTGTATTTTGGGTTGCTCTGCAATTCAGAAGGAATATGAGAATTGCATAAAATTGCAAAAACCGTTGTGACTATTACCAAAGAAACAGATGCGAATGTCAAAATATTCTGAATAAAGTAAAGATTTTTTTTAATTCCTAAAAAACATAAAAATATAAAAGTTATAATGCCAAACAAGGCTCTTAGCTGCTTATCTGTAAACATATTTATTTCCTGCGGTTTTCGATAATTTTTTGATCTCTTTATTGATCTCATCTATAAGAGGTTCGTAATTGAGAACGCTTTTCGGAATATTCCCACCGTAAACCCATGCTTTTACTTGCGCTTTGGTACTAAAATCGGCATTCTTAGGTGTTTTGTAATACTGTCCGCCATCAAACTTTTCACACTCTCTTGTACCGTCTTCATATTCGTAGAGGTTGTAAAAATACTCCTCTGCTCCGTCCCCCCAAGGAACATAACCAACAGCTGTTGCAACAAACTCTTTTTGCATGGGTTGTTTACGGTTTTTTAAGAATAAATGTTTAAAAATGAACATGCTTTAATCCTAATTTTACCAATTGGTCTATTTGTCTCAAATTTGATCATACAGAGCTTTTTATATTGCAGGTGTTAGATTTATCATAAAATCTTTAAATCGCTTTGTAAGGTGCCTTTTTGTCGATTTAAACACATACCTAATCGTAAAATGATCAGCACTTTTCACTATTTTGCTGTGGACTAAAGCGTTTCATTATCCCACCAATGCCATTTAGAGTCTCTTCAAGTTTTTGCTTGTGAATAACC
>NZ_JBHIMK010000121.1:0-4409 GCF_042194085.1 Bartonella sp. MU70NMGDW | reverse complement strand
GTTAATTTTCCAGGAATATCACTATAGCGTAAACCAGCTACCGCTAAACCAACAGCTGCTGCTTGTCTTGCCTCTTTCCGAACATCTTCAACAGTATAACTTAATGTCTCAAACTTCATATCCGTATACGAATTGGCCTCATTAACGCCATTATTGACAAGACTACTAACTTTCTCATCCGTATACTTATTGGCATCTTCAAGAACCGTCTTCATCTGCTGTTCTGTGTAATCATGTAACTGACCTCCATTAACAGCTTCTTTCGAATCCTTTTCAATCTTTCCATCCGCTACATTGTCTATTAATACTGGAGAACTGTCATCTCCACCAACTAACGTAACTTGATTGATCTTTTTGCCCGTTTTTTTATCTCTATCATATTGTACAGATCCCTCCGTAACTTTATTTTCAATATCCTTGACCTGATCTGTAATCATCTGCTGGGTTTCCCAAAGCTGACCTCCATTCACAGCTTCTTTTGAATCTTTGTCTACCTTGCCATTCTCTACATTGATAATCTTACTTGGACTCTTAACACCCTGACTATCAACGTGAGAGGCATCATAGCTTCCTTTTTCTTCATTCCAATTCAGACTATTCGAAGAAGCATCCTTTTCAACTTCTTTTATACGATCGTTGATAGTGCTCATGCTGTCATTAACAACATCAAATGCTTCAGAGACACTATTACGCTCCTCTTTATCACCTTTCGTGCCATCCTTATTAAAGACCTGAACGTGGAATTTGGGGCCTTGCCAGTTTCCTTCCTTATCATAACCAACTCCTCCACCAAAATATGAGGCAAATGTCTGTTGAAGAGTATAAATCTGACCACCATTAATCGCATCCGTGGAATCTTTTAATATCTCTCCTTCCGCAAGGAACGTGATCTTACTGTTTTCCTTTTTACCTTCTTTCTCATGCTGTGCTACAAACGCACCTGCATCATCACTCCACAACAACGAATTTTGCTCAATGTTGTCTGAAATCTCATTATGAAGATTCTTGACGACCTTATTTACACCGGCAAACGCGGCTGCAATGCTATCATAATCCTCCTCTTCAAAGCTTCCATCTTCTTGGAAAGTCATTATCTTGAAACCTGGAAGAACCCAGCCATCACCATCATACTTAGCATCACCACCAAAATACTTTGCTAGCGACTGATTCAGATCATAAATCTGCCCGCCATTAATCGCATCACTCGAGCCTGATACTATAGAGCCAGCCGCAAGCGATGTGATCTTGCTGGCTTTTCTGTCCTCGCCTTCCCCATGCAGTGCGACAAAAGCTTTGTCATCATCGCTCCAAGATAAAGAATCTTGTGTAACTCCTTCTGAGACTTCCTTAATACGATCGTTAACAGTCTTGATATTCTCATCAAGTCCTTTAAAGGCAGAACCAACATCGGTATGCGGTTTATCTGTTACAACACCATCTTTATCAATACTAGATAAATTATAAGTTGGCCCTTTAAAAGCACCATCCTTAAATTCAGCATCTCCACCCAAGAATTTTGCTACATCCGTTGAAAGGATGTAAACCTGTCCTCCATTGATAACATCCGTTGAGTTCTCCGCAATCGATCCTGCGGCTACATTATGCAGTGCAACAGGTGTAGCATCCTTCCCTTTACCAAAAGTTACATTTGTATAATCAATTTGATCATCTGTTGTTTTATCGTAAAGAACAACAGAAGAACTATCAGACAGAAGGGTCTCAGAAAGATCCTTCAAACCTTTATCCAATTGTTCTTTATTCACAGCTTCATTGTTTTTTTCTGCCGCCTTCAAACCAGAAAGAGTTCGATCCTTACCACCCTTGTTTGCGATATTGATTTCACTACCTTCTACTCCTTTACCAATGTTGATAACATCTTCATTTTTCGTAACAAGCAGATTACTGATTACATCGCTGATCGCATTTTGAACCTTTGTGAAAAGTTGACCCACACCTGAAAATGCATCTGATACATTCTTATAGCTTGATTCAGCTTCAGTGCCATCATCATTGATAATTTTGAGCTTAAAATCAGGAACATTCAATTCCCCATCCTTATATTCAGCGTCATCAGAAAAATATTTTGCAACCTTATCCCCCAGTGAATAAAGTTGAGAACCATTTACTGCATCCGTCGATTCTTTCGTAATATCTCCTACAGCAAGCGATGTGATTTTGCTTGCTTTTCTGTCATCACCTTCCCCATGCTGGGCGACAAAAGCTTTGTCGCTATCGCTCCAAGATAAAGAATCTTGTGCAACTCCCTCTGAGACTTCCTTAATGCGAGCATTTACATTCTTGATATTGTCATCAAGTCCTTTAAAGGCAGAACCAACATCGGTATGCGGTTTATCTGTTACAACACCTTTTTCATCAATATTCGATAATTTATACTCTGGTCCTTTAAAGTTTTTGCCATCAAAGGATACATCTCCCCCTAAAATTTTTGATAAATCCCCAGTAATTGTATGAAGCTGACCACCATTAACGGCATCTTTCGAATTTGCGCTAAGATCTCCACCTGCAAGACCTGTTATTTTTTTACCTGCAGCATCAATACCATCCGCTATTACTTTGGGTCCATTTTCAATCGTTAAGCCCGTTTTATCTAAAGTGACGTCTTTTAATTTTACACTGTTCAATGTGACATCTTGTGCCAAATCAAATGTTATTTTTTTGTCTTTACTGTCTGTTTTATCACTATTTTTAATCTCAAAGTTTTCGCTTCCAGAGACCAAATTTAACTTATCGCCCGGCTGAAAATCTGAAACAGCCTTATCATTAAGAGAAAGTGTCCACCCTTGTGCTACAAATTCTCTTAATTTTTTCAGCTGCGCAATGTTGACGGCATCAGTGTCTGCATAACCAGCTGCCACACCTGTAAGCTGTCGTGTTATCTTATTCGGAGTATCACCAATACTAAAAGCTCCTTGAGTGCTCTTCCATATCACACCATCATCCGTTGACTGGCTCCCTATGGAAGGATCATAGCCAACTGTGGACACTGAGTTACGAGAAACAGATTTATAACCCACAGCAACACCACCCTCAGGAAGTACTTGTACATTTGAACCTAATGCCATACTATTTTTAGCTGTTGCAGCTGAAAGTCCACCTAATGCAATACTATTTTCACCAGATGCATTTGCAAAATCACCTAATGCAATACTATTTTCACCAGATACATTTGCAGAACCACCTAATGCAATACCATTGTCGGCAGTTGCACTTGAAAGCTTACCTATAGCAATACTTCCTTGCCCACCTTTTCCCTCACTGGCAGCAATTGTAATGCTCTCCGTTTCGGCATGCCATTTAAAGATACTATCATCGGCAGCTTTTTTAATCTCATTGTGAAGATTTACATAAGACTTACCCACACCTTCAAAGGCTTTGGCTACATTTGGAAAACTTTCTTCTTCAATCTCATTCGTCTCCGGATTGAACGTTTTAATTTTGAACTTTGGATCATCCCATTGGCCATTCGTAAATTTAACACCACCGCCTAAATATCCAGCTATATGGGTAGCTACAACATTCAACTGACTCCCATTTACCGCATCTTGTGAATCTGCACTAAGATCACCAAGTGTAACACCCGTTACCTTTTTATTTCCAGCATCAATACCACCGGTGGTTATTTTCGGACCATCAGTAATTACTAAGCCTGTAGCATCGAAAGTATTTGTACCTGCCTTTACGCTCTCCAGTGCAATGTCTTGAGCTAGATCAAATTTCACTTTATTGTTATCTTCGCCCTTTGTAATATTCAAGTTGGCACTTCCAGCAGAAAAATCTACCGCGCTATCCATAAGAACAGTTGTAGCATTTTTATCTCCAACAGAGAGTTTCCAACCGTTTTGTCTTACAACTTGTTCTAAGTCCTGCAACTGTCTAAGGTTTACTGCATCGGTAACTTTAGAACCAGCTGCTACGCCTGTAATTTGTCTGGTTATACCATTAGAAAAATCACCAACACTAACTGCGCCCCGCGTACTTTTCCATTGCGCCTCGGTGTTTTGTGCAGGACCCTGCAACAAAGAAGTGTAGCCAAACTCACCAGCAGCCCTATCGGATATAGAATCGCTTCCTAGAGCAACACCTTTCGCAACCGTCACATTAGAGCTAGCGCCTATAGCAATTCCCTGCGGCGCCTGCTCCTGTGCATATGCATTGTACCCCATAGCAATCGCTTCATTTGCATAACTATGTGCTTTAGTACCGAAGGCTATTGAAAAATCACCTAATGAAGCTGTTCTCTCTTTTTCATCATAACTATCGGTTAGAGAAGAACCGATTGCAATGCTATTTTTAGTATTTCTACTACTACCGGCTAAAGCAGTTAAGCCGATTGCAATCCCTTGGTCAGCCTTCGTCTGCGCTACCTGCCCGTAAACAATAGCATCATG
>NZ_JBHIMK010000120.1:0-4481 GCF_042194085.1 Bartonella sp. MU70NMGDW | reverse complement strand
AACAAAAATGGACAGGTGCTACACGGGTGCGTGTTGGGTTTTCTGCGGGGCGTGTGATGCCTTATATTGCTGGTGGTGTTGCTTATGGACAGTTTCAAGATATTTTGTCGACAGTAATTACGGGAGGTGAGCCATTTAATAGGACATCGGATGCAACAAAAACAATGATTGGTTACACTCTCGGTGGTGGTGTTGATTTTGCAATGACAGATCATCTTGTTATGCGTGCGGAATATCGTTACTCAGATTTTGGTAAAAAGAAATTTAACGACGAGATTGAAGTTAAGTATAAGACGAATCATTTTCGCGCAGGAATAGCTTACAAATTCTAGTTTTTTAGGATAAATGAGCTTAAATTTAAGAGGTCCTATCTCTTTGATAGGGCCTTTATTTTTTATTAAATTGCCTTTTATATATAATCTTGGTACCAGATGAAAGAGCTACAAGCGCAATTCAAAAGGTGGTTTTTAAAAGGTGGTTCGAAGAATAAGAACAGGTAATGGACTGTCTGTCTTATCTGTAAAAAATCTATCTAAAAGCAAATATGCTGACAGAGCTGGTTTATGGCTTATCAAAACTGCACCAGATCAAGGATGATGAGTTTTTAGGTTTGACCTCAATAAAAGACGACGAGAAATGGGATTAGGCTCTTGTAGCGATGTATCTTTAAAAGAAGCACTGTTCAAGGCTTCAGCTTGTCGTGATCTTTTGGATCAAGGAATTGACCCAATTTGCCAAAAAAAAAAAGGAAATTTGTATCGAGCAGGGGGTGGTATTTCTTTACAAGAAATTGCCTCCAGTGCTTTGGAAGCAAAAAAAACGAATTGAAAAATGAAGGAAAAGCAGCAAGGTGGTTAATACCTCTTGAGTTACATGTTTTCCCTAAACTTGGTGATAAGCCAATCACTGAACTGACGCAAATTGATATAAAAGGATGCATTTCTCCCATTTGGAAGACAAAAAACGAAACAGCAAGTAAAGCTCTATTCCGCTTGAATATAGCTATAAAACATGCGGCGGCACTTGGTATAGATGTGGATATGCAATTAAAAGCAAAAGCTTTATTAGAAAAGTTTATTCAAAATACCAAAAATATTCCAGCAATGCCATGGAAAGAAATGCCTAAGTTTTTCAATCTTAAAATGATGAGCTTGTATCAAATCTAGCTTTAAAACTTCTTATTTTGACGGGGGCGTTCTATGCCAATCAGGCATATTCGGTCAGAAGAGATTTATGGATCAATACGGATTATCCAAAAAGAAAATATGAAGAGAATTGTTGGAGAGGTTTATGATTTTCATGCGCCGCTTACAGCTTAAGCGCTTGCTGTTATTGAAAAAGCAAAAAATAGAAAAAATGGTTTTTTATTTGCTGAGAGTTCTGGAAAGCCTATATCTGATGTAGCACTTTCTAAATTCATGAAAGACAAAGGTTATAATTATAGACTTCATGCTTTCAGATCAATTCTGCGGGATTGGATAGCAGAGACAACGTCAACACCATATGAAATTGCAGAATCTGTTCTTGCGTATTCAGTTGGGAATTCAGTGACAAAGGCTTACATGCGGACAGACTTTTTAGAACAGCGCCGTGTCCTCTTAGAACAATGAGCGTCTTTTATATCAGGAGAGGCTTGATAAAATTAAAAATAGAGAGTCTTTTCTCAGAAATTTTTCGTAAAGTTTTCTCAAATGATGTAAGTATCTGAACTGGATTCTTTTGCAGCATTTACGTTTATTTGGCTTTGAAATAAAAGGAAAAAGTTGGACGATGTTTAAAACATTACTCGCCCTTTAGCTAGAGAAGATTAAAGAGAGATTCCAAAGTATGATTCATATATAAATTAGACTTTACAATAATATAGAATATTTGTCAGTTTATCCCGTTAATATTATGATTCGATATTTTGTATTGTTGGGTAAGAGTAGTGATAAACACTAAAGAAGTTTCTTTAAAAGCACTTAAACTTGATCTAGAAAATCCTAGAATTCCTAGATTCACAAGTGAAAAGGATGCTATAAATTTTCTTTGTATTACAGAAAAGATTTTGGAATTGGCCGAAGATATTGCTGAAAACGGGTTGTCTCCATTTGAAAAGCTTATGGTAATACAAGATGGAGAGAAGTACGTTGTTAAAGAAGGTAATCGGCGGCTTGCTGCGCTCAAACTTCTTGATAATCCAAGGCTAGCTCCAGAGCATCTAGGTAAAAAGATCGCTAAATATAGTACTGACCGTAAAATTCACATAACTTCTGTAGAATGTGCTATTGCTTCTGACATAAAAGAAGCAAATCACTGGATGGAGATAAAGCATTTAGGTCAAAATAATGGAAAAGGTGTGAAGCCATGGAATGCTATACAAAAGTCACGTTATTCGCCAGACAATCCGAATAGATTTGCATACCTATTATTGAATCATCTGTTGGAGGATCCTTCACTAGATTATGATATTACGACTGTCACACGTTTGATTTCCAAAACAACTTTTTTTGAGTATACTGGAATTTATTATAATCAGTTGGAGGACAAGCTCGTCTTTTCATGTTCATATGAAGAAAATTCTGCACTTGATAATTTTTTGAAACAATTTGTACAAGATATACTTGAAAAAAAGATAAATTCTCGTTCTTGCAATAATAGAAAAGATATAGAAAAATATTTTGAAATCTTATCTCGCAAATTTGGTCTAACTAAATCATTTGATTCTTCTAATCTAATTAATTTATTTAGTTCTTCTAAAAAGCTTGCTAGAAAAGGCAAGGATAAAACAGAGTATTCTAAAAGAAAAGATAGTCTACCTACAAGCGATGCGAATAAAGATGGAAATTATCCAAAACAAAAATTATTTCGCCGCATTTATGATGAAGAAATTGCAGATCAGTTGCAGAAATTAGATATTATAAAACCCATCAGTATATATTCTTCAGTAAAAAAATTAGGTACTGACGCTGATACACCTCTTGTGTATATAGCGTTTAGTTGTTTATTCGAAGGGCTGACAGGCTTTTTAGGCCGAGAAAACAAATCTTTTGATAATTTTTTAAAGGATAAGCTTTCAAAGTATTGTCGATTATTAAAAACCGAACTTGACGATACACAGTATATAAATGAAAATGAGAAAGCTATTGTAGACACTCTAGCGAAGGTTAGAATGCAAGCCAATACAGCTAAACATGCCTTCTGTTCAGCACCCTTGAGTTATCTAGAGGTTCTCAATGATATACAAGTATTAAAGCCAGTGTTAATGCAATTAATCAATGAAGTGTATGACAAAAAATCGCAGAATGCTCGTCAAATGCTTTAGCCATTGCTGTCCAATATGAACAAAATATGATAACATAGCTTTGTTTTAATACTGTAAGGTTTACAGAGATGGCTTATAACTATTCTCCATTAAGGTATCCTGGTGGCAAGGCTGCACTCTATGGAAGAATCAAAGAAATTTTTGAGACAAATGGATTAAATGGATGTTCTTATCGTGAGCCTTTTGCTGGTGGGGGCGGATTGGCTCTAAATTTTCTTTTAAATAACGATGTTAAAGATATCTACATTAATGATATTGATCCGTTTATTTGGAGTTTTTGGTATTGTGTTTTGCACAAGACAGAAGAATTAATAGAAAAAATTAATACAACGACCATTAACTTAGAAGAGTGGTATAAACAAAAAGAAATTTCTCCTGAAAACGCAGACGTGCTTAGCGTTGGGTTTGCTGCATTTTTTTTGAATCGTACAAACAGATCTGGAATCATTAAAAATGCTGGTCCTATTGGAGGAAAGCAACAAGTTGGGAGTTACAAAATAAACTGTAGATTCAACAAAAGGGACTTAATTGGCCGTATTAGAAATATAAGTGTACAAAAAGATAGGATATATTTAATGCGGCTAGATGCGCAGGAGTTTTTGCGACGTTATGGAACAAATGAAGATGAAAATATTTTCCTTTATATAGATCCTCCATATTTTAAGAAAGGAAAAGAGCTGTATACTTCATTTTATAAAGCTAAAGATCATTACGCTTTAGAAAATATCATTTCTAAACATGTGAATGCGCTTTGGTTAATTACTTATGACAACGTAGAAGAAATTAAATTCTTGTACAATCAATATCCTAAAATAGAATTTAATATACGGTATTCTCTACAAAATAAGAGACAAGCTCAAGAACTGATGATTTTCTCACCAAAGATCAAAATCCCACAATCATTAGAACAGAATATAACATCACTTTGTAATGTGGCTTAGCTGCTTTCATAAACAAAATCTGTTCTCTCTACAAGCTTTGCAAGTTTGATTGCTGTCAATCAATTTTATATTTTAAGGAAAGGTTTGGTGTGTTTAATTCTTTGAAATCCACTGTTTTAAATGCGCAAAAACATTCTCTCTCGTATCTATGAGACGAGAAAAATTAAGAATCCATTTTCTAAAGAATTTCGCGCGTCTCAGAGTATGTTTAGAGTCGGATATTTGGTTTTTGTGTA
>NZ_JBHIMK010000012.1:18418-35173 GCF_042194085.1 Bartonella sp. MU70NMGDW | reverse complement strand
ATGCCAATTTAATAGTCAGATCTAAACAATCAAATTCATATGAACTCTTTACGGAAATCTGTTGTTTGAGATTGTTGAAAGGTGTTTTGTTTTTATCAAATTGTCGCGTGGTGGTTTGGGAGTTTCATTTGGATGCGTTCTGTGAAGATGTAAAAGCGTAAAAACGTTGATCTGTAAAATGATGCGGAGGATTTGTGCTTTGTGTATTGTGCGTGTTTTTTGTCATGGTATAATGATAAATCCATTGAGCACTCCTATCTTTACGCTTATGAAGAAGCAAGTCGGTATCATCATTATATTTGCTAGCTCGTGGGTGTTGGCTACAGCCTTTGGCACTTGAGACGGTTCATAAGAGCTATTTTTATTCCTTTCTTAATCGTTTTTTTATCCACATGGGCTCTTGTGAATGGAGCGGAGAAAGCTGGGATGAAGAGGGGTGTTAAGCGTGTTGACTGGAGAAG
This sequence comes from Bartonella sp. MU70NMGDW, assembly GCF_042194085.1. Taxonomy (NCBI): domain Bacteria; kingdom Pseudomonadati; phylum Pseudomonadota; class Alphaproteobacteria; order Hyphomicrobiales; family Bartonellaceae; genus Bartonella; species Bartonella sp. MU70NMGDW. The sequence goes on along the minus strand of NZ_JBHIMK010000012.1, from coordinate 34,712 downwards.
AGCTTGTGGGAAATATTTTAGGGCAGGGCTTATCTGTCTTGTCTGATGAAATAGCTTTCTTTGAGGTGTGGGATAGCCATATGAAATAATCAGCAGGGGAATCTGATAGACGAGAAATCAGATTGTTTCAGACCCGTGTTTACAGAGCGGTGCGGAGTGGTGGTTTGGGAGTTTCGTTTGGCTTACGTTCTGTAAAGATGTAAAAGCGTAAAAACGTTGATCTGTAAAATGATGCGGAGGATTTGTGCTTTGTGTATTGTGCGTGTTTTTTGTCATGGTATAATGATAAATCCATTGAGCACTCCTATCTTTACGCTTATGAAGAAGCAAGTCGGTATCATCATTATATTTGCTAGCTCGTGGGTGTTGGCTACAGCCTTTGGCACTTGAGACGGTTCATAAGAGCCATTTTTATTCCTTTCTTAATCGTTTTTTATCCATACGGGCTCTCCCCTGCTTTTGACGTGCAAGCGAGTGATTTTGATTGATTCAACATGGGAGAGATTTGAAATGAGAGAATCTTACGATGTTTGGAACTCTCAATCAGTATCAATAACGCTAAATTATTTCTTATAAATCAATATATTGTCATGGTGTCGAGGGGTGAGAAGGATTGGGGAGGTGAAGAGTGTGTGAATGGAGGGAAATGAAGAGTGCTGTTCGTGTGTTGGCTAGAGAGAAGAGTTTGGGAATAGCTGTGAATAGATTGCAGGGGTGATGTTGTAAAGAGGGGATGTGTAAAGAGGTGTGAAGAGAGAAAAATCGTGGTTGGCTTTTATATTCTATGCGAAATTTAACAATTATATTTGCGTCTATATTTGTATGGGGGATATCCGTGAAATGGGTGTGAGAAGCATTGAGAAATGTTTTTTTAATAAGTGGGTGAATGAGAAATACAATAATAATCCTATTTAGGGGCACTCCTATTAGGGGCAATCCTGTTTTAGCTCTTGTTGTTTTGGACATTGTGTTTTTTATGAGAGGTGTTTTGATGGATGTGGATTCCTTAAAGAAAAACACAAAAATATCAAAAGAAAAATATAAAAACTTGACAAGGTAAATGTAAAAAGGTATCATAATGATACAATCGGAATTGTGCGTTTAAATCAGAAGAGATCTCTTGATAAAATTCTGTGAGAGGGGTGGGGATGTTTTTCCAAGGTTTTGGTGTTTGTTATCCTATGATGTTGTAAACCGGTGCTGTAAACCGTTTTTTGAGATGTGGTGGTATCAGGCGGGAAAGGCTTTAGGCAGAGGGGATATTGGCGAGGGATGTCGCTAGGTGCGCTTTTGTCTAATCAGAAATCAACCACAAAATTGCTTTTTGTTTTTTCGGCTGGAGCTCTCTAAAGTTTTTCAAAAGGGCGTGTTCTTTTTCGCTGTATGTGTCTTGATCGTGGTGTGAGGCATTTTCTTTTGTGGGAATATCTTCTTTTGTAGCAATATCAGTATAAAAAAAGGTAATAGGGACTTCTAGGATGTTGGCGATTTCCTGTAAACGTCCGGCGCTTACACGATTTAAGCCTTTTTCATATTTTTGGATTTGTTGAAAACTGACACCTAAATAGCTTCCTAATTCCTTTTGGGAAAGCCCCATTGCAATGCGTCTATGACGAATTTTTTACCTATTGAAATGTCGTTGAAATGTGAATTTTTAGTTTGCACTTCAAGCTCCCCTCCGGTTGCGAGCGCCCTCGCATTGGTATTCCGGGAGTAGTAAAGTACTGAGCTCTAGTCAGCATTTTTGCTTTTAGTGCTCATGGCACTTGGACATAGCAAAAACTCCCGGAACTCCGGGATACCCACAAAGTGGGGTAAATTAATGTTTGAGTTTTCGGGCTTCAACTCCCTATTGATCGCTGCGTAGACGATCAAGGCACCTTTTGAGTGATAAAGTAATTTCAAGGGATTGGCAAGAACAATTAAAAGATTTGGAAAATGAGAGCATTCTTTGTATCTTAAAAATTATCTCATTATCTTCTTATACTGTCAAAATAGGATTGCTTGGGGGCGGTAATCTGATGTCAGTAGGGGGGTGGGGCAGAGACTGGATTATAGTTTAAAACCGGTGGGGGGAAAGCTTTATCCAGCAGAGGAAAATTTGCTTTTTGAAGTTGAATTGTAGACCAGAGCTTATCTGGCGTGTTTGATAAAACACCATTCTTTGAGGTGTCGTGATAGCTATATAAAATAATCAGCAGGGGAATCTGATAGACGAGAAATCAGATTGTTAACAGACCCGTGTTTACAAAGTGGAGCGCGGTGGTGGTTTGGGAGTTTCATTTGGCTTTGTTCTGTAATAATGTAAAAGCGTAAAAACGTTGATCTGTAAATAAAGGAGCAGAGAATTTGTGCTTTGTGCTTGTTTTTTACCTTTTAGTATGTGTCCCATTTTTTTAAAATTGCTGGTTGCTTTTGAGGTTTCATTCCTGATTTTCATATCATTTTTTGTGTTTGAGGTTTTGGTTTCTCTTTAGTTGGAAGGATCATGATGATGGTAGATGAACATTGTCTTCCCTTACGTCGAAGAGGGCGGAAAAAAGGGTCTTTGAATAAAACAACAAAGCGATTTAATGAAGCTCTTCTGACTGCGGCGGAGCAGGCTGGCTATCACTATGGTGAAGATGGGCTGGTGTCTTATCTTCAATATCATGCTCTAAACAATCCCGTACCGTTTTTTTCGCTTCTTGCAAAAGTGTTGCCTCTTCAGGGGACTGGAGAAGGGGAGGTTAAAACAGTTTCGCGTATTGAGATTGTACCAGTGAATGCAAAAAATAGCGAACCGGAGAAGCATGATATCTCGGCGACGGAGGCTTGAAGAGAGGGCTGTGATGTTTGGGCGTTTACTGGAGGGCAGAATATTTCGGTGGGAGATATTTGGGCTTGCCTTTGTAGGGACGCCGGATTTTATGGGCGATGACAGAGGGGCGTGTGGCTGAAGAGGTGATACCCTAGAGGTACGATGCTTAGAGGGCGTGATGTTATCTACTGTTTTGGATTTTTTGTGAAGGTTTGGTCTTTGCTCGTTATTGAAGGTGTGGAGATATCAAAAACAGTTTCGCGTATTGAGATTGTACCAGTGAATGCAAAAAATAGCGAACCGGAGAAGCATGATATCTCGGCGACGGAGGTTTGTGATATTGAAAAATGTTAGGCTGAGGTGGATGATGCGGGGTGACATCTTGGAAGGGGGCTGCTTTGGTGATTGCCTGTCTTGAGGGGATTGAAGCAGAGGCTGTCGTGCTTGTAGGTGCTCGTGATACTTGGAAGTGGTTTGGGTGAATGAGGCGTAAGGGTGTGTGCTGGAGGGGATTTGGTGCAGGGTGTTTGTGTGGTGGATATGGGACAGTGTTTTGAGGGATGAAGGGCGTGAAACTTGAGAGAAGTGTTATGCGCTTGCGGGATGCATGTGTTTTGGTGGGGGATGCCGTGCTTGTGGTTGGGGGATGACAGGCGCGGTGTTTGAGGGGCGGTTTGGGGGGAGAATAGGGACCCTTGTGATTTAAGGACCCTTGGGGGCGCATATCGTGTATATACGGGGTCCAAAGTGGTCAAAGGGGTTCAGGGGGGGGCTTCATGCAAAAAAGTGAAATTCATTGAGTATTAGGATGAAGGAAGGTAAAGCGCTGCTTTTGAGAAGGGCGTTTTGCGTTCAATTGCTCTTTTCTTTCAATTGTTCTGGGAGAATTAAACTTGGGATAAGCAAAAGGGTGAAGCGCAATTATTGCTAAAGTATGAAAATTTATAATGAAAATTGTTCAGAAAATTTCTCAAAAAATGGAGCAGAAAACGGCTCAAGTGGCTCTTATTCCAAAGCTTATTCCTGTTTTTACTGGAAAAGCAGATGTGCGAGCCGCTTGGGGAGGACGGGGTTCTGGAAAAACACGTTCTTTTGCTTTGATGTCGGCTGTTGTGGGATATCGCCATGGAATGGCTGGAGAACGCGGGATTATTCTTTGTGCAAGGCAATTTCAAAATTCTCTCAATGAAAGTTCTTTGGAAGAAATTAAACGCGCTATCGAATCTTACCCTTTTTTACAAGACTATTATGAAATCGGCGATAAATATATTAAGTCAAAAGATGGACGGATTGTCTATGTGTTTGCTGGGCTTGATCGCAATATCGCAAGTATTAAATCAATGGGGCGCGTTTTCCTTTGTTGGGTCGATGAAGCGGAGCCGGTCACTGAGACTGCTTGGCAAACACTTATTCCAACTTTGCGCGAAGAAGGAAAAGATTGGAATGCAGAATTATGGGTCACATGGAATCCGTGCCATGAAAATGCACCCGTGGAAAAACGTTTCCGAAATGTCGATAATCCTCATATCAAAGGGGCAGAAATTAATTGGCGTGATAATCCGCAATTTCCTGAAAAACTCAATCGTGATCGAATGGACGATTTGCAGCAAAGACCAGAGCAGTATAACCATATTTGGGAAGGCGAATATCTTCAAGCTGTCCAAGGGGCTTATTATCAGAAATGTCTTCTCGAAGCCGAAATGGAAGGGCGGATTACCACCGTTCCACGTGATCCTTTGATGCAGGTCAAAATCTTTTGGGATATCGGGGGAACAGGAGCAAAGGCTGATGCTACCGCATTGTGGGTTGCGCAATTTGTTGGACGGGAAATTCGAGTGCTCGATTATTATGAAGCCCAAGGACAGCCTCTCTCAGAGCATGTGGGCTGGGTCTTTCAAAGGGGATATGAAAAGGCTCTCATGGTTTTGCCTCATGATGGCGCAACAAAAGATCGTGTTTATAATGTGAGTTTTGAAAGTGCACTTCAACAAGCCGGTTTTCAAACTAAAGTGATCCCTAATCAAGGAACAGGCGCTGTGAAAATGCGTATCGAAGCCGTAAGGCGATTGTTTCCTGCACTATGGTTTAATCGTGAAACGACATGTGCGGGTAGAAAAGCGCTTGCTTGGTATCATGAAAAGCGCGACGAACAGCGCAATATCGGACTAGGCGCTGAACATGATTGGGCTAGCCATGGGGCCGATGCCTTTGGACTGATGTGTGTGGCTTATGAACAGCCAAATGCTAGAGCGCGAAAAAATACCTATCGCTCGTTTCACCATTCTCAAACGTCATGGATGGCTTTTTAATGAATATTTCTACAGATTCTACTTTTAATCAAATCGAAACGCTTGAAAATCAAGCACTTTTTAAAAAACTCGTGGGGTGGTATCAGGATGATATTGCCCATGTCGAAAAATGGCGAAAAAATGCCCAAGAAGATTACGATTTTTATAATGGACGGCAATGGAATGAGCAAGACTTGGCTGTCTTGCACGAACAAAACAGACCGGTTATGACTTTTAACCGTATTGCGCCTTTAATTAATGCCGTGATTGGGGCTGAGCGCAATAATAAAAGGCAAGTTCAATTTATTCCACGACAAGAAGGAGCAGCCTTTGCAAACCAGATTTTGACAGGGGCGGCTGAGTGGTTTCGTGATGAAGCCGATGGGGAATACGAAGATTCCGATGCCTTTCAAGATGCAATTATTTGCGGAATGGGGTGGACAGATACACGCCTTGATTATGAAGAAGATCCACAAGGAAAACCAATCATTGCGCGGCTCGACCCTATGAAAATGGTGTGGGATGCAAGTGCTGTTAAGCCTAATCTTATTGATGCACAACGCTTGTGGTATATTGATGAAAAACCCCTTGCTGTGGCTGAAGAAATGTTTCCCAATGTTCATTGGAGTGATCTTAATGCTGATTGGGTTAAACATCAGAGTTTTTTACACCCAACCAGCAATGGGATGACACAAAGTTATCAGTCCGAGAGGGGATATCAGGGAGAGTGGGAAGAGGGAGGGACCTATCAACGTCCTAAAATGGTGACATTGGTAGAATGTCGTTGGTTTGAACGCGAGGTGATTTATAAAGTTCTCGAGCCTCAAAGTGGAAAGTTTGTCGATTATTCAGAGCAAGATTTCCAAAATTTAAGTAAAACCTTTCCGCATGTTCAAGCAACAAGGTTGAACAGAAAAATTGTCAAACGAGCATTTTTAGGCAGAAAGCTGCTTGAAGCGCCTGATAAGCCCTTGGTTCCACCCAATCAATTGGGATGGGAGTGTATTACCGGTACTTTTGATAAGTTAAGCCGGCACTTTTACGGACTTGTGCGCCCTACAAAAGATCCACAACGGTGGGCAAACAAATATTTTAGTCAAGTGATGCATTTGCTCAATAGCCAATCAAAAGGCGGAATTATGGCGGAGCGCGATGCTTTTGATGATGATCGACAAGCCGTCGAGAGTTGGGCTAGAGCTGATAGTATTACTTGGTTGAAAAGTGGTGCTGTGTCTGGGGGAAGAATTCAGCCTAAACCCGTGGCACAATTTCCGCAAGGGTTTTTCCAATTGTTTAATGAAGCAAAGAGCGCACTTGAACAGGTGACGGGGTTGTCTTCTGAATTTATTGGGACCCGAGCTGTCAATCAGCCTGGCGTTCTTGAACAACAACGGCGACAATCGTCACTTAATCTTTTGGCTTCCTTTTTTGATGGGTTGCGTCGATATCGGCAACGACAGGGAAAAATTATTCTCTATCTTATTCAAAATTATCTGTCCGATGGGCGGCTGGTTCGTATTGCTGGTGATGAAAATGCCCAGTATGTGCCGCTGACACGCGAAATGGTGACAAGCTTGGAATATGATATTGTCGTGGATGATGCGCCAACAAGTCTTAATGAAAAAGAGCGTACTTTTGCACTGATCATGCAATTGCTTCCTTTGATGCAAAATTTTGCAACGCCTGAAATTATGCTCGATCTCTTACGCTATTCGCCTTTACCGGCTTCACTTATTCATAAAATTGCGATAAAGGCGCAAAACTCTTTTCAAGAAGAGCAAAATGCCTCAGCGCAGATGGGGGGTAATATGGGAACAGAGCAGATAATGCAGATGTTGCAGACAGTAAAGGCTCAACAATAGGATGCTTTATGATGTGCTCTCTTGGATGAATTTCATCTATCAGAAGTTGCTTATCTAAACAATGTCCATAGTTTACCCATGTTGCTTATGTCGTGCAATGTCGCCTCTCTTTATCTAAGAAGAGCTGTTGTGTTGAGCCGTAGTGTTGGTGTTGGGAAACATCTTTAATAGAGTCTTGCTGTCACGGCGGGGATATGGTGGGAGGTGTTTTGCTGTCATGGTGGGGGAGCCATGTGAGGAGAATGCTGGAGCCTAAGTGATGATGGGTAAGCATTAAGGGGACAAATGCTTATGGGGCTGTTTTATCTGAAAAATTTGATTTTATTGTTTTAAAAAAGAGAAGGCTAATGTCATGGATCAAGAACACTTAACGCCAGCAGAACAAAACCAATTGAAACAGGATTATCTACTCTCAACACAAGAGGGAGAAGACGGTGAAATTGGAAGAGAAGAAAAAACTCTTGAAGATAATTTCCAAGGGCAAATGCATCAAAAACAGGACTCTTCGCAAAAGGCTGGAAAAGAAGTTCAAGGGGGAGAAGATGGTCCGCCAGATCCGCAAAAAGACTTTATGGGCTATATGCAATGGTTGGGAAAAACACTCCAAAAACAAGGGCTTTTACATGAAAAACAACAACCTTCTCTGGCTCGCGAAGCAGAACAGTTGCATGCGTTTTTTCAGCAGTCTGTTGCAAGTGTTAAACAAAAGCATCATGATTTTGATCAAGCCGCTGATTTTATTTATGAAACGCGGGCTAAACAGTTGGCAGCTTGTGCTTCTCTCTATCCTGAGATGGCAGATCCCAAAAATATTGATGCGTTGATTGGTGATGAGTTGAAACAGATCTTGCGCGATTGTGCGCAAAAAAATCAAAATCCGGCTGAAGTAATTTACTCTATTGCACAAAAAATTGGCTACACAAATGTTCCCAATAACATGGATGAAAATTTACAGGAAAGACACAATTCTGCACGTACACTTGCTGCTTATAACGGCTTGACGCCAAATGGGCCGATTTCTTTGGAGATGCTTGATAAAATGTCAGAAGCAGAGTTTAGCGCTTGGGTTTCTGATCCTAAAAATAAAGCTTCTTTTAATCGCTTAATGGGGGGAAGAGAATTTTAAAAAACAAGAATGTGGCAAGTGTTTTTTGTGGGAACGTGGAGAGGCTTTTAGCGCAGGGAATACGGGGGATTTCTCAAAGCACGGATGTGGTGAGGAGAGCTCTTATAAGGGGGAGGCAGACGCTAACAGAAATTAGATAAAACTCACGAACAACCTATTCACCATTTGAAATGAAATGTGGTGTTTTAACAACCGGCGCTTTGCCGGGTTTTTTATGTCAATAAAACTTTTAGAGGACAAAATGACTGTAACTTATATCGGACTTAATGACCCAATGGCAGTGCGCACATGGTCTAAATTACTAAACCAAGAAGTCTCAAAAGCACTTCCGATTGCACCGCTGATTGGAAATGATTCAAACAGTATCGTACAATTAAAAGATGAAACCACGAAAGCAAGTGGGGATGCTATTAGCTTTAATTTGCGTGTGCAGTTGCTAGGCGATGGGGTGAGCGAAGGGCAGACATTGGAAGGTAATGAAGAAGCTTTACAGTTTCTCAATGATCGCTTGGCAATTAATGAACTCGTTCATGCTGTGCGTGTCAAAAATGAGGGAACGATTGATCAACAACGAATTCTCCATGATTTGCGTACTGAGGCAAAAAATGGTTTGGTTGATTGGTATGCAGATCGTCTGAGTATGATGTTCTTCATTCAAGTGTGTGGATATACTGCAAAAGCTATTAACTTTGAGGGACGTACGATTAATCTTAAACCTGTCCATTATGGGTTTAATGCACCAACGGCACCAACCGATAAACGCGTCGTGCGCCCTAATGGAAAAACAAAAGATGAAGATTTAAAATCAAACGATGTTTTTGATCTTAAGCTCATTGATAAAGCTGTTGAACGGGCTAAATTGGCAAATCCTAAAATTAGACCCGTGCGGATCGATGGGGAAAATGTCTATGTGCTTTATCTTCATCCAACCCAAGTGACACAATTGCGAACCAACACAGATGCGGGGCAATGGCTCGATATTACCAAGGCAATCTATAGTGGAAGTCGTATCAAAAATCCGCTCTATGATGGATCTTTGGGCATGTATAATGGTGTGGTTTTACGCGAAGCTGAACATATTACCGAAGGGGTCGAATCTGGGACGGCAAATAAAGCTGTACCAAATGTGCGTCGTGCTGTTCTCCTTGGTGCGCAGAGTGCTGTGATTGCTTTTGGTAAAGATCGAGGAGCAACACGCTATAAATTGGTGGAAGAACTCTTCGACTATGAAAGAGAATTCGGGGTCGCGGCAAAAACCATTATTGGTATGAAAAAAACTTGCTTTACCTTGCCAGGAAGTACGCAAGGGGCTCAGGATTTTGGCACTATCGTCATCCCAACTTATGGAGCACCCGCTTAAAGCGAATGTTTGCTCACTTCCCCCAACAAGAGGGATCTGTTGGGGGAAAAATTTAAAATGCTTCCAGAAACAAGGACAGGCTTATGACCACTTTATCCACTGATCCCCAAAATCTAAACCTTACACATTCAGACCATTCTAAAACTTTTGCTTATATGGTCGCCCTTATTCAAGATGAAATTGATGATACAACAGCGGAATATTCTCTGCAAATTCAAGATTCAATTTTTACGGCTTTGCGTTTGTGTGAACGCGAACCCTTTTTCTTTAATGAAAAAAGAGAAAGGACGTTTAAAACACAAAGTGGTAAAACATGGTATGGGCAAGAAGAGGGAGTTTTTATTGAATCAGAAAAGAGTTTGGAGGGCGTCTTTTTAGCAACAAAGAATGCAACACCAACAAAGTTGTTCTTTAAGCCCTTGGAAGTGTTGCATCAACAATATGGTATGAATCCTGCGCTAGGAACGCCATTCTTTTATACGTGCCTTGATCAAAAAATAGGACTCTTTCCAACACCAGAACATGTGGAAACTGTACAGCTTTCTTATGCTCCTGTTCATTTTGCCGATGAACAACTAAAAGAGGATAATAATCCTTGGTTGATTTATGCTTTTGATCTTATTAAAGCACGGGCAAAATATGAACTTTATAAAAATATCCTTAAAGATCCTGAATATGCCGCCGTTTCTTTCAGAGATTTTCAAGAACAGCTTCAAGCTTTGCGTATTGAAACATCGCGCCAAAAAGGTTCTTCAAAGATTCGCCCAATGCGTTTTTAAAAGGCTTTTTTCCAAATCGTTGATGGCTGGTTTGTCCCTTATGGTTGGATGAGCGCTGGGGATTGATGGTGAAGGGCTGGTGGATGGCGTTGGGGTGGCCATTATTTATGGTATCGTTCTTTCGATGCGTTGGTCAACTTAAGGTTGTGTGTTTTGTTGGATTTTATGCCTTTAGAGTTTTAAGGGCTTTTGTGGTTTCAATCAGTAAGCTTTGGTGTTTTGAATGGTACTAGGCTCTTCAAAGATTTATGGAGAGTTTAAAGGCTTTTTCCCAGTTGTTGGGGTGATTGCGGGCGGTTGATTTTGGTCGGGCGCTGGTGGATGGCGCTGGGTATGCCATTATTTATGGTATCTTTTTTTCGATGCGGTGGTCAACTTAAGGTTGTGTATTTTGTTGAATTTTATGCCTTTAGAGTTTTAAGGGCTTTTGTGGTTTTTTATCAATAAGCCTCGGTGTTTTGAATGGCACTAGGCTCTTCAAAGATTTTATGGGGGTCTTGATGGCTTTTTTCCCAATCGCTGATTATCGACCCGATGTGGCGGATATCAATGGAATTTTTACCGATGAACTTGTTAATGTGCTACCGGCTGATGGCTCCTATATCCCTATGCCAAGTTTTGAACCTTTATCAGAGCCTTGTCCTGAGCCAATTTTAGGCGCTCTTGCGGTTAAAACAAAAAATGGGGTTTCCATTATTGTTGGGACAAGAGAAAAAATCTTCTTGCTTGATAATACAACAATGAACTGGAAAGATATTAGCCAAAAAGGAAAATCTTATCTGGCTAATATTGATGCTCCGTGGTCTTTTGCTTTGTTTGGTGATTTTATCATTGCGGTGAATGCCAATGATAAACCACAAGTGATTGATATTAATCATGATAAAACATTTAGAAATTTAGGAGGAAATCCACCACAAGCAGGGATTGTTCGAATCTGGGGAGATTTCGTTTGTTTGATGAAATTAACCGAGTATCCAAGACGGGTTCATTGGTCTGGATTAAATGATGCTGAATTTTGGACCGTGGGGAAAAAAAGTTGCGATTATCAAGATTTTCCTGATGGCGGATTTGTTCAAGGGGCAACGGAGACAACAAATCCAATTATCTTTATGCGTTCTGCAATCTATGCCGGTTCTTTTATCCCTGGCTCTAAGATTATTTTTAGTTTCCAAAAAATACACGATAAAAGAGGCGCAAAAAATGCTGAATCAATTGTTTGTCGCGGTGATTTAGCATTCTTTGCCGATGAGGGCGGTTTTTATCAAATAACAAATGAGGGACAGATTATCCCCATTGGGTTCGAAAAAGTCGATCGAACGATGACCGCAAAATCAAGGCAGGATAATTTGTATACCATGTCTGCGGCTATCGATGGGGTGTATAATCGTGTTTATTGGATGGTTGATTCTGATGAGAATCTTCATAAACGTATCTTGCTCATTTATGATTGGGGATTGCAAAAATGGACAAAAGCTCTCGTCGATATCAAAATGATATTGCCTATTTTCTTAGCCGGAACAACCCTAGAAGGTCTTGATTTTGTGACTAAGAATATTGATGATTTGTCCTTTTCTCTCGATAGTAAAGTTTGGAAAAATGAATCGCCTATTCTGGGGGCATTTGATCAACAGGGCAGACTTGGTTCGTTTTCTGGGTGTCCTATGGCTTGTGTGGTGACATCACAAGAAATGGGGCAGACAAATGGCATGATAACACGGGTGAAAAATATTATGCCTCAAGTCAATAGTGGAAAGTTTTATTTGTCTGTGGGAATGCGCTTTCGACAATCTCTTGAAGAGGAAACTGTTTGGTTGCCAGAAAAACAGCCCTCTTATAATACGGGACAAATTCATTGTCGCGCAAGGGCACGGTTTTATCGCTTTAAATTGCGCATTCCTGAAGGGGTGAATTGGACTCATGTCACCGGATTTGATGTGGAATTGACGCGGGCCGGCATGCGATAGGCATGCCCTTTTGTAATACCATGCGATAGGATCACGCCCCTATTATTAAAGAACAAATGCCCCATAGGCTTCAAGCCTTTATAAACAAAGGAACAAGGTGGTGCGTCATGCTTCATGCTTTTCTGCGATAAAGGAAAAATAGTCTGCACAATGGCTTATTTTTATAAAGAAGAAGTTTCCTTTTTGTTGTGACAAAGAGATGATGGGGCTTTTTTTCTTTTATTGTGCGGGGGGCATGGAACATGAGAAATGCGTAGGGGGATGTTCTTTAAGGGGAGATGAGTGATAAAGCTAAAAGAGCCAAAGTTATGATGCAAGAGAGTCAAGATTTATATTCTGCTCATTTGACAGAGCAGTGGCCATGGGAAAAAATAGCGCCCTATCAAGAGGCTCTCAATGCTGCATTGAGAAAATATGCTCGGCGCTTTCCTGATGATGTTTGTCTGGAAAAAATTGCTGAAGAAATCGCTACAGGACAAGCACAATTGTGGCTGGTCTTAAAAAATAAAATCCAATTTAGTGCTTTTGCAATAACCAAAGTTGAAAGTGCCCATACGGGGAAAAAATGCGTCGTTCTCTCTGATCTTGCTGGAGAGGGAGGGCTGAAATTGGTCAAGTTGATTGATGAAGTCGAAAAATGGGCGCGAACAATTAATGCTGAAGAAATGCACATGTTTGGAAGAACTGGATGGGCGAAAAAGCTCGCTCATCACGGATATTCTCGTAATCTTATTCAATATAGAAAGGTTCTCAAGTCATGAGTAGAAAAACCACACCTCAAGTGCAGACAACAACACAAACAAATGCTCCACCTGCTTGGGCGGCTGATATTTTAAAACAAGCCAGTGCTGATGCACTTGGACTTTATAATAAAGGAATTGGCGGAAACGTTTATCAGGGAGACAGAGTCGCTGGTCTTAGTGATATGACAAAAAATGCTCTGACCGGTTTACAACAAGCAGCAGGGCTCTATAACAATCCAACGGTAACGCAATGGTTGAATGCACCAACCAACAGCGCTACAAATCTTTCCGGTATGGCTAAGGGAAGCTGGATTGGAAGCAATAGTAAATTTAATACTGCATTGCAAAATGCTCTGAATAAAACTTCCGATGCAATTAATCAATCAATGTCTGGGGCAGGACGTTATGGCTCTGGGGCTCACACCGGTGTGCTGGCCGATGAGCTAGGCGCCTTGGCAACAAATGCTGCAGCGCAGCAATATAATCAAGATATTAACAATATGATGAATGCAAACCAGATGATTGATCGCTCTCAGAATGATCAGGTTAATGCGGCAAATAGCTATTATCAAGGACAGAGTAACGTGCAAAGCAATGCTTTGAAAGGGGGCATGATTCAAGATGTAAATCGTCAAAATGTCTTAGATGCTGAACGCCAAAAATGGTCAGAAAAAGATAATCAAGATTGGAACCGATTGCAAAGCTTGTTACAGGTCGGGACTCAGGCTGCTGGAAATTACGGAACGACTTCCGGAAAATCCACGACAATGCCTTCTGTGACAAAAGATCCATTGCGTGATGCGCAGCAAGTGCTTGGATTGGTCGGCGGAATTTTAGGGCTTTGTGATGTGAGGGCAAAAGAAAATATTATCTCTGTGGGGCAGAAAAAGGGATATCCACTTTATACCTTTAATTATAAAGGAAATCCACAACGTTATCAGGGCGTTATGGCGCAAGACGTGTTGCGTGTGAAGCCGGAAGCTGTTTATGTCAATGCAAAAACAAAATTATTGCATGTTGATTATGACAAAATAGGACTGAAAATGGAGAAAATGAAAGAGGAGAAAATACCGGCATCTAAAAATAAAATTGCGGCTTTCTTTTCTTCATTTTTTGCTCGTTTTCCCTTTTTGAATAAAGAGTATCTTCTATGAGTTCGATTTATGATTGGTCAATTATCGCATCAGAAAATGCTTATGCCGACGAGAGTATAAACTGGGCAGAAGGGCAACCTCCAAGCACAGTTAATGATAGTGCTCGCGCTATGATGCAACGCATCAAAGAATATTTGTTGGATAATGGGGGCGGGATTGAAACACAGTTTACTGTTGATGTGAAGAACGAGAGGACATCACTTCGTTTGGCGACAAAGTCTTTTTTTGAGACTTATATGGATGGCATTGTTGTGCGCTTCAAAGCACAAGGCGCCAACAGAGGAATAACAAATGTTTCTTTAAATCAATTACTTCCACGACCAACTTATATGGCAACGCCAGAGGGTATTATGCCTTTAAAGGGCGGAGAAATTCAAAAAGGGGGGCTTTATGAGATCGTCTATACGCGTGATATTGCCGGAAAAAATGCTGATGGCTGGTTTTTAACCAATCCTACTATAAAACTTCCTGAAATTCCGCCCTTTCCTCCTTTACCGGAAACGTTTTCTTCTGGATTTATCGGGACTTTTGCTACAGAAAAAATACCCTCTGGATGGTTACTGTGTGATGGTAAAGAATATTCGCGAAGGAGCTATGCCAATCTCTTTGCTGTTCTGGGAGAAACATGGGGAAAAGGAGACGGGAGAACAACATTCAATGTTCCCGATTTGCGTGGAATGTTTTTACGGGGGCTCGATAGTGGAAAAGCAATTGATAAAGGACGTCGCTTGGGAAGTCGACAAGAAGAGTCTTTTAAATCTCATACCCATGAAGGAAAAACAGATTCAACAGGCAAACACCAGCATAGTTATCCAATGATTGACAAGGTAGTTTGGGATATGAATCACGGTGAATATGATAGAAGTCTGGCTCAAGTCTACAATAAAGATCGGTTAACGAAGGCTGCAGGAGAGCATGAACATAAGGTCTTGTTGCAAAAAACAGGGGGTGATGAAACACGCCCCGTCAATATGGCGGTGATTTATGCTGTCAAAGCCTGAGAATGAAAGCTTTGAGAAAGATAAAAATGATTGCAAAATATCTGTTATGAGAAAAAGTCTTATAGAATATATTGTGCAGAAAGTTTTGAGGCGCTTTAGAAAAAACTCAACTCTCTTTATTATTTTATTTTTTGTGCTGCCTTTGTTGGATGTGTAACGGTCAGTTTGCCTATTGTTCTTTAGAGGATCAAGACAGTGATTATTGAAGGTAGGGGTAAAAGAGAACAAAAAAACTTTCTTTATTCATAGAGTTTTTGCTGAGGAATAAAGACTTTATCCAAAATGCTTCTCTCTTGTGGTATCGTGATACATTATTAAAGCGTTGGGTTTAAAGCACTGGGTTTAAGGTGCTGGTGGGCGATGACAAAAAGCCCATGGATAAAATTTTATCTTGTTATGCCGTAAAACATCGTCATTAAAACACTATTATTGAAGCTGGTGATATAAGGAAAATAAGATATACAATACTTGATCCATTTAAGTATTGAAGAGACATCTATTCAGTGGAGGGCTTGCTTGGTTAAACCTTATGCCAATGAATCATATAAATGATTAGCAGACGGAATCCTTTCAGAGTAGTTGAATTGTTTACAAACCGATAGGGGCTAAAATCTTCGTCCTTTGAGGTGGTGGGAAGAGGTCAACGGATATGTCTATTTAAAGTGAGGAAAGGCAAAATGGTTCTCTCCTTCTTTTGGGAGTGTATGTAAAAAGCGTTTATTCTTTCAAAATGGGCGCTTTGTTGGCTAGAGCAGATTGGCGATGCGTTACATGGTGAGGCATTGAACTCTCTTAGATGGCATTTTGTGCTTATCAGGCAACTTCTTGAAACAGAATGAGAGTGATACGAGAAAATCTGTAAGACAATAGTTTATCCTGTTGTGTCGTAAAATACTATTGTTTGAGGTGCGGTTAAAATTTTATGCATGGGATGCATTCCAAGGTGCATTTGATGAGGGAAGCCAAGCCAAATCCGTTAGATAATAAGCCAGATTGTTTACAGATTGTTGTTTATCGATTGGCATTATTTAAAGACCGGTGGGGGTGGCTTTGTCCTTTTGGGGAAAGCTGACACAGCATGCAAGGCGATCATGCATTTTTCTTTGGTTTCAGCTGGTAAAATCATCATTTTAGGTGGAAAACAGAATATAATCTAAAAAAATACCTTGTAAAAATTTTCGATGAAGAAATTTTTTTCAAAAGCCTTTCACATAGTT
>NZ_JBHIMK010000012.1:18238-18318 GCF_042194085.1 Bartonella sp. MU70NMGDW | reverse complement strand
GTCTGAGGTTGTCTGAGGTTGTCTGAGGTTGTCTGAGGTTGTCTGAGGTTGTCTGAGGTTGTCTGAGGTTGTCTGAGGTT
>NZ_JBHIMK010000012.1:0-18138 GCF_042194085.1 Bartonella sp. MU70NMGDW | reverse complement strand
GTCTGAGATTGTCTGAGATTGTCTGAGATTGTCTGAGATTGTCTGAGATTGTCTGAGATTGTCTGAGATTGTCTGAGATTGTCTGAGGTTGTCTGAGGTTGTCTTGAAGAATGCAAGAGCCGTACAACGGAAAAAGATATTCAAATGCTTAATACGCGTTTAGCTTATCAAAAAGGGGGATATAATGGCACTTTTTCCATTTTCTATTGCTGATATTGATGATCCTGAATGTATTCGTGTGGTTCTTTATGCTAGCGGAAGAATGGGACATGCTCCTTTGAATGCTCTGTTGAAGCAAACACGTCAAGATCTCCAATGTTTTGATAAAATACAGACTCAAAATATTCTCCAACTTACACAGCGTTTGGATATTTTAGAACAACAATTGAAAACGATTATCAAAGATCTTGAAGATGTGAAACACAAACAAGACGCTGAAGAAGCGGATAAAAGTAAAACGATGGGTGATTAACCATCTCGATTTGTGTCTCTATGGGATTTAGCTCCTTTAAAGCAGTGAGATAGATAGTTGTGAACAGGATAGTTATTTGCCTGTCCATAGAGCATTTATTTTTTTGATCAACCAAAAATGAAAAAGAGGTATTCTATAATGAAAAAATTGATTTTAATATTTTTAGCTTTGTGTCTTACTGGACCAGCTTCTGCACGTTTGTGGACTATTTCAGATGATTGTTCAGATATCGGCGGAACAATGGTTCGCTCACAAATCATCAATAATATTTCTGTCATTCCATATAAAAATTTGCAAGGGGTAAATATTCTCTCTGTTTTAGAAACGAGGCCTACAGAAGAGCCAGAAATGTCAAAAATTGTAGGAAGAACATTTCATATTCAAAGTCCTGAGATTGTTGAGCTGGCCTATAGAGCTTACAGTACATCGCAATTCGTTGATATTTGTTACAGAAGTAACTATTCAATCAATGTTATTCGAGGGCTGAGAGTGCGTGATAATTAAGCGTATTATCTGTATTCGTTGTGACTTAAATAGGCGATGCTTGGAAAATGGTCAATCTTCTACACTAAGGCTATTTTAACCCTAGCAGTTTTCTGATTTACAGTTTTTACTCAGAGTATAATCGTTCATGTTTTACAGAATTCATGAGTTATCGGTATTGAGGATCTATCTTAAGATATTCAACTACAGTTGATTCTATTTTAAACTGAGTGATTTTGCATCAATCGTCGTTTGAGCTTAGATGGCAATTTCATTCTAGCGTTTGGTGTTAGACAGATTTAAGCTTAGTGAGGCTGTAAATACGTGTCTTAATTGTCTTTGTTGACAGTATGCCGCTTGCGATAGGCAATAAATCATAGACACATTTTGAATCCGTAGAATGCACGTACATTAACAATGGCAGACATTGTCAGTGGTAGATATCGCCAATGGTAGAGCTTGTGCATGCGGTGTTTTGTTGTGTGCATGAGTCATCATTCACGCGGCATCAATAAGGGAAGGCTTTGCTGTAGAGCCTGTAAAATAAATCGTGCAACAGCGGGGATAGAGGTAAGAATAGACTGAGATGAGGCAGTCTTATCACGGGCTAAAGCTGGTTAAAATTCTCGTCTTTAAGGAGGCGAGGAGGTTAAAAATATCCATTAGATTGCATGGGGATGCATTTCATGTCCGTTGCAATAAATTTAAAAGAGGTAAATTATGAAAAGCTTTTTGAAAAAAATATCCATCGTTTTGGTGATAATAGCATTAACAACAGGTGTTTCTCATGCTGGAGTTTATGAACAAAACGGTTATCTTAATTCGGTTCAAGTCGTTAGCGCAGGAGCACAATGTCTCCTAGAGCTCAGATACGGTATCAGTCCTACTTCAGACATTCAAAAAGGTGTTTGGGGCTGTGATAACATTGTTGGAAAAAGTATTTTGGATTTGGCAAAAACCGCAGTCATTTTGAACAGAAAAGTAATGGTTATTTTTGAAGCGGGTCATGTGCCAGCAAAAAGGGTTTTAGCCATCACTTTAAAATAAGATCAATAGGGGTTTTTCTCCCTTTTTATATCTGTAACGCTTCAAGAGGTTACAGGTATAAAATATGGAGTGTATATCAAAGGTATAAAAATGTTTCAAAGAGCATTCTCAGTATTTTTAGTGACAGTTTTATTTTTTTTCTTTTCAGATGTAAATCTGTCATATGCTATTGATCCTCCCCATATGGTTTTCCGTATAGATGATCGCTCTCCATCTGTTATATTCTTTGGAGGAGGTTTTGCCCCTTGGGGGGATGATCAGGATATCATACATCATGTAACTGGGCACTCTCTTGCTCAACAGACTTCAGCATTTGTGTCTACAACTGCAAATATGGATGCAGTTTACAGAATGGCGCGGCAACAGATTGCTAATAATCCTGATGAAACGTACTGGCTATATGAAATTATTCCAGATATAAATTTTTATTATGTTCCTAACTCACTCTTTGATACAGCTATGTCTGCTGACAACGTTGTTCAACATGAACAAGTTATGGATCTTTATTATGCATATTTATGGCAGGATGAATGGGCTTCGCTGGGGGCAATCAATACAAATCATATATACTCTGCAAGAAGTATTATGCGGCAAGCGAATGGTGATATTGTCATTGGTCCTAGAACCTTTAATTCTCTTTTTGTTGCCGCTCCATCACAAGTAAATTCGGGGACACTTCCTTCACAAGATTACACTTTTTTATCAGCTTATTATTCTGATAGCGAGGATGCGTTATCTCCAATGTCACTGGCATTTCTTGTAGAATCCTGTAACAGCTCTTCATCCAGTGGTCATATGGAGCGTTCTGGGGATTCTTCCTGCAGCACATACAAACATTCTGTTGATGATATTATGTATAAAATGAATCTATGGTATGAAGCTCTTTAAAGAATTACAGCTATATCTTGCTATTTAATCAAAAACAAAAAAGTAGGAAGATAGCGCATTTCTGTTTTATTTGATTGGTTCTGATGCGCATAGTGCGTAGGGCAGAGAAAATTTTTCGGTATTATGAAGTGTGATAGGGGTGCTATAAAGCATAGGTGTGACATCATCAAAAATGGAAGCGTTGATTTAACAGTATTTGTTTACCTCGATTAGAAAATCCGTTCTTTTCTTTGTTTGGAGTTTTACATCAATAATTTCTTATCTTGTTGTCTTGCTGCTTTTTGAGAGTGCGGTGATAGAAGGCATGTAAGTTTTATATATTGAAGTGTTTGTGTGTGGTGAATATGAGGGGTGTTTTTTCGTCATGTGATGAACTCTTCGGGCGGTGGGGATTTTGTCCATAAAGCGTCATAAAATATCGCTTTTTGTTCTATGGTGATAGAGATCCCATGAGGGGAAAAGACAAAGGGGAAAGTCAAGTGGATTTTGCGAGCCAATCATGTAAACTGGAACGAATTCCATGCGGATATAAATCAGGTTCTGTTTGTTTCATATAGCGCTATTTGTTGCATAACTTGTGATAGCCAATTCTCTAAATAAGGGGATTTGACCGGTAGAAGAAAAAAGGAATCATTACGAGACAGTAAGTGTGCTTGTTTCAGAATGTCTAATGCTTTTGCATGACATAAGGAACGCGAAACTCTGTCACGCCTTCCTTTCATATTTTCGAGTTCAGGGGTGTCCATATATTTCCTTCAACTTGATCTTTAAGCATGGGACACAAGGGAATTGAAGGCTAGGGAATTGGATGCAAGAGATTGAGATATAAGAGATTTGGATACAAGAGATTGGGATGAACATTTTTGGGATAAGCAAAGCTAATATGTTACGCTCGTTGTTTTACAGCGCGTTTGATAAAAAGCTAGGACATCTTTCCAATCCATTATGTATGTAACCTTAAGGCGTTGTTTTCTTAAGAGAGTACAGAGCTTTTTTGTTGCTTGTCAAACAACATCAAATTTCAAAGCTGTAACATGTTTGAGAGAAAGAAGAATGAGAGCCTTACGGATTCAGAAGGGCAAAACTCTCTGAGCGATTCCAGCTTTTGTAAGCTAGACTTTATGTATGTCAGATGGGGGCTGTATTTGAGTGATTTCTGAAATAGGAAGACAGCCTTATTGAGAAAAATATAAAGGCATATTAATCACTCTTCGGACTATCATCTTTTTCCTTTATAATTTTCAAAACTATCTATAGCAATATTATTTAAATAATGAAGATAATGCCTTATGCTTTTATGTATCGTGTGTCTTCTTGGGATCATGCCTCTCACATAAAAACAGAATGCCTCAAATATTAAAATATTATTTGTCTCCGAATATACATTTATTGCATATTCATGGACTTGTTTTTAAAGAGATATCCCACTCCCAAGTCCCTTTTACAAGAACACTCGTCAATGGTATAGGGGTAAAGCCCCTATGAAATGTATAAAACTTATAAGGTATCTCCCTCATCTTTATGCTTCATAAAAGTGCAGGTTGGTACTCTCATATATTTTTCCAGTTTCCAATGTTACGAAAGCCTTGGTTCGTGAGACGATTCATAAGAGGCATATGCCTTTTTTGTACAGTTTTTAATCCACATGCCAGCTCCGCTTGTAACTTGCAAGCGACATGGTTTTGATTGTTTCAACAGAAAACAAATTTAGGATGAGAGAATCCTGTGGTATTCGGGTCTCTCATTCAATATGAAAAAACAATAAATACTCTTTATAAATCAATGTGATGTATCTTAAAGAAGACGAATTGTTTATAAAGCCGCATGGATGAAGAATCTTCGTCTTTTAAGGTGGTGAAAGAAAATCATAATCCCTATTTTTTCATAAAGGGCGTGAGAAAAGTCTTTCACAAAAATTTTATACGATAAAAATTATACAATAAAAAAAGAGAGTCTTTTAACATAAGAGTCTTGATCGTTTGCTGCTATAACCTGTATTGTGTACACAGATACTGCTATCATTTTTTACTGTAAAAGCTTCTCTTGGGATATTAAAGGGTACAATCTTTATGGAAAGAAGAATCCGCGCAAGGCAAAAGGCTTATTTAAAAAGATTATATCGCAAGATTGCTTTTGTTTGCATAATACTTTTTTGTATAGTGATTTTGTGTTTTGTTGTTGCAAAGGTGGTCAGTTATTTTTCTTCTCATAAAAAAATAACACAACAAGCATCTGTTGAATTGGTTATTCCTGTTTTTGATCTGCGCGTATATTGCAAGGAAATTTCTGCTTCCGTTATGCCCGATATGAAAAGAGAAGTTTATCAGCATTGTCTTAATTTGGAAAGTGAGGCCTATTTTGCTATTCGTGAAATGTGGGATAAGCTTTCTGATACTGCAAAAAAACAATGTTTGACGATGGTACGACCTGGGGATGGAAATTATTTTCTCTTACGCGATTGTTTTCTCAATGAAAAAGAAAATAAAAAAGGCAAAAGACGCAATTACTTTTAAGTTTTTATACGGAAAGTTAAAAGGATGCGAATTTTGATGAAAAGATAAAAACCCCTTAAATTACGATCTGCCTCGAGACCAATAGAAATTTTATTTATTTATCTTGTTATATTGCACTTCTTATTTAAGGTGTTGCGACATAAGGCATGGATGCCTCCTTGAAATGTTTAAAGGGGCGTGGTGGAGTTTTAGGAGGATTTGTTGAGCTTTTTTAAGCGAAATAACAGGCGTGGGAAATCCATTTCGTAATGGTTCTGGTGAAGGGTATAATGGTAAAGCCTCTCATGAAGTGTATAAAATTTATAGAGCATGTTCATCTTTACGTTTCAAAAAAGAGTAAGCTCCAAGTACTATCTTACACTGTGCTCGTTCCCAATGGTGCCTCTCGACAGCCCGTAAGCCTTAGAGATGGTTCATAAGAGGCACTTTTAGCCTTTCTTTATCGTTTTTACTCTACGCAGGCTTTTCCGAGTGTAACATGCAAGAAAAAGAGATTGATTCAATAGTAAACAGATTGAGGATGAAAAATCCTACGGTATTAAGTTTTCTTACTTAATACAAAAATATGAATTATCATTATAAATCAATTCAGTGTACGAATTTTACAAGAATTTTAATTGTTGACAGAACAGTGTGACTTGAGAACCTTCGTTCTTTGAGGGCGTAAGTCAATAGACATGACAAAAATGAGTAAAAAAGAAACATTCCTTTTATAAACATTCAAGGCTGCTTCATGCGTAAAGTGCTGTGCTGGGTTTACAAATGTGCTTGTTTTATAATTCCAGTTTTCTTTATCAGAAAAGATAAGAGAGGAAATGCGTTATGCCATTCTTATTGATAGTTTTTGAGGAGAGTATCTTTTTGAGAAGAAGCTGATTTTTAGGAAAGTGTGACATATTGGTCATTTTTTTCATAATTTGATATTTTTTTGTATTTAAATATTTTGTTTTTAGGCTCAATTTGTTATAAATAAAGGCTGTGATTAACTTAAAAAATGCATGGGTAAAAATAGAAATTGATAGTATCGGGCTTATTTAGGAAAGAAGATTAATCTCTTGGTGATTATAGGGCTTGAATAATACTTCGTATTAATCTATCTATAAAGATCAAGAGGTTTTGTGAAGCGATCGTGGATTATCGCTCGCAAAGGGGTTGCTTTAGCGATGAAGAGAGGCTATATTCATAAAATAAAGAGGTTCGCGCGGTGACTCGCTGGGATGGAAGTGCTTGTGAGTTAAATGCACGAGGGGGTAGAGGATATCGGCGTTTTTAGGAGCGGTGGTTTTAGAGCAAAAAAGGAAGCTTCTAATATTCTCTGGCAGGAATTTTTCTTTGTCAGGTGTGTTGTGTGTGTGTGTGTTTCCCTTTTTGTTTTCCACAAGATAATTATTTTTTTAGTGAAATATGGTTTATTTTAAAAAAAACACTTGGCATTTTACGTGAACATCATTAGGTTTCTGCTGTTTAACAGAGAAAGAGGGAATTTTAGATTTACGATTTCCCTGCTGTTTTATGATTTTCAAGAAAATATATGCTTTTATCAATATCAGTAGGGTTCGTTTGAGTAAAATAAACGCGGATAGCTTGATAACCGTATGTTAAAAATGATTAGCATTATCAAAAGGTAATGCAATGAGGAAGAGTCAATTAAGACATACATATAAGACAAACACTCCAAAAAGGGATAAAGATGAGGCCACAACAAAATAGACGGGTACGCGGTCGCAACAATAACAATAATGGTAATAGCAATAATAATCGTCGCGGTCCTAATCCGTTGTCTCGCAATTATGAAAGTAGCGGTCCGGATGTTAAAATTCGCGGGAATGCTCAGCAAATTGCCGATAAATACATAAGCCTTGCGCGTGATGCACAAGGTGCGGGTGATCGTGTTATGTCGGAGAATTATTTACAACATGCCGAGCACTATTTGCGTATTATTTTAGCAGCAGTTGGACAAATGTCTCAATCGGTTCGACGTGATGAAAATCGTGGTGATGAAAATCGTGATGAAAACAACGAGCAAGAATGCGGTGAAATAAATCTTGACGGTGAAAAAAAGGATACTGTCGAGGATGATACAGATGTATTACAGATGCCGTCGCAAAAAAATGGTAATGGCCAATATGCTAAAACGCAAAATGGGGATGCGCGTGAAAATGCTTTAGAGGCTCTATCGGATGAAAAAACCGATCAAGAGCACTGTCGCTCTGAGAAAAATGTTGAACCCGTCAAAAAAACACGTCGTTCTCCCCGTCGACGTACTGTACGGACCCAAGATGAATCATCTCTTGAGCTTTCACTTACAACAGCAGAAAGCACGAGCAATGGAGATGCATCAACAGCAACAAAAGAGGTTTCTTCGTTGCCTGGATTAAGTGAGGGGATACAGAGAAAACCGCGCCGTCGCCGAGTGGTCAATCTTGAAGCAGAGGAAAATGTTTAAATCTTCAGGGATTCTGTGTAAGCGCTTGTGGTGATGTTATTGGTATCATGATAGTAAATATATATGCTTAAGAAGCTTCTTGCGCTTTGTTTGAATTTTCACGGGCAGTATTAGGAACTTAACGAAGGGGGTTGACAGAAAAGATTGCCTCTTTACTGGGATTTAAGTGAGGGAATACAGAGAAAAGCACATCCGTGTATTTTAAGAGGCAGTTCTTGTATGAAGAACGCAATGTCGTTGTTTTATTTATTCATACTTATATTTAATATTGTTCAATGTATTTATGCCCATTTTGCGATGGTGCTCATGAATTCTATCATGTGAAATACATCGGTTATCTTTGCTTAATAAAAGATGTAAGCTGGGCGTTATTGCGTTAATTTTCAATGTTGAAACAGTTCTTCTTTTGATATCGGATCATTCATAAGAGGTATTTTTATTCATCCATTTCCTTGCTGGGATATGTGAGCAAATGATTTTGATTCAGTTCCTTATGAACAGATTTGAAAGGGGAGAATCTTACAGTATTTGAGGTTCTCGTTTGACATGCAAAATAAATCATCACTATAAATTAATTATGTTGAATTTTTGCACTCAAGAAGATGCCTTTCTTGCATGTTCATTAGATTTTCCCAAGCGATGTCAGTTTTCTTAAAAATGGGAATGCGTTGACAGAAAGGTTTCTTCTTTTCCGAGATTAGGTCAGGAGATACAGTGAAAAATCTACCGTTTCCCAAGTGGTCGTATCTTGAAGCAGAGGAAAATGTTTAAATCTTCAGGGATGCTATGTAAGCGCTTATGGTGATGTTCGTTTGCTTAATGAGGCATTATCTTCGAACTTTCTTTTGTTGTTTCAACAGAAAGAACGGCGATTAGTGCACCGGTGTGATAATTGTAAATCATAAATTTTGTTTGTCTATCAGGGGTTAAAACTTTCAGTACAATATTGTGTTCTGAGAGGCTTTGCGACAAAATCTGTGTTTTTTCCGGTAGAGAGAGCGTATGATGGATAACGTGTGGGGTTTTGCTGGGAGAGGAAGATAGCTCTGTTTGTTTTGGCGCTGATCCGGTTGTTATCACTTTATAAACAATTAAAAACAGTACAGTTAGAATAAGGAAAAGCGTTATTAAAACGGAAATAATCATTAAACCCATAAGTTTTTTTCTCACTCGTTCTACAGCAGGATCTAAAGGGAGATCTTGAGGCAGAGAGTTTTGCTCTGTGTGATGGTCTTTTGAAGGTTGCATGCGCTTATTATCAATCATGTCTTTCATTGAGTATTTTTTTGAGATCTGATGGGTTTATGCTTTTAAAGTTTTTTCTGCAAGAGGTTTGTGGAAGAAGAATGCAAAAGAGGAAGCGATGTTGGTAAAATACCTTCTTTCTGGACTGTAGATATCTTGTTATTTACGTTTTGGCTTTTAAGCAGGAAATTTCCACGGTTTGTTACAGACCAGATCAATTTTACTTCTTGTTGATGTAAATCTGCATGGACGTTTATACATTGAGCAAAAATTTGTTGTCCAGAAAATGAAAACTTTTTTGTGGACGGTATCATGGATTGTTCACATGCTTGAGCCGTGGGATAGATTTTAACCATTGTATTGTTCGAATAGCAACTATTAAAATCATCTGTACATGAAACTAATAAGAGGATAAAAACAAGGGGGGTCATCAATTATTTTCCAAATGAGAGGTTGACAGAGCGGACTCCAATTTGTCAGCTTAGGGGACTCTTCACTGTTAAACGGTTTCAAAGTTTTTTAGTTCCGCGTTTGAGATGCCATTCTATATTGAATTATTCAAAGTCATTGGCTTGCACGTCATAAAAGGGTGGGTATGGGCTTTGTGTTGGTGAGAAATATTTGAAAAAAGACTAAAATGCCTCTTATGAACGCTCTCAGAGGTCAAGGGCTGTTGTAACATGAGGGACAAATGGTATGATGATGCTCGCTACTACTTTTATGAAGTGAAAAGAGGCATGAAGGTACAGAAGGATGTGGAGTAAAAAGGGGCGTGTTTGAGGGTTCACTTTACGGGGGCTATTAATTATGTTTTATTTACAGACACTGTTTTGATTTGAAATGAGCGTGGATACGCTGGCAAATATTAAAAAAGTGCGTGAATCAAAGACACAAGCGTATTCTGTTATAGGGTGTCCTATTGTACATGAAGAGAATATCTCCATTAAAGAATGCGATAAATACAAGCATAAAATGTGTAATTTTCATCAATTGATTGTCGTTGTTGTGGTTGCTTTAAGCCCGTAAAGCTGAAGAGTGATGATGGATGTTAGCTTTACTTCTTGAAATTTCATATTCTGCCAAAATGAAATTGTATGTGCATTGCGAAAATGACACAAAAAGAGGTGGGTAATAGACTCGCTTTTATTTGGCATATAAAAGCTGAAACGGTTTGCGCTTCATCGTTTTGGTTCTTGTTTTAAAATATGCGGTTATATAAGGGATGGAAGTTGATTGACAGCGGGAATGGACTTTATGTAGCTTTCAGTTCTCATCGTTAAGGTTTTGGGGAACTATTGGGGGATTATAGAGCTGGGTTTAAAGGGGTGGAAAATATCTTTGTGCTTAATAAAACAGATGAGAAATTTTGCTAAAAAAAGGGGAAACTTCTCTTGTTTATTTATTGTTTAAAATGCTCTTTTAAGAAAAAATATCAAAATAAGTATCAGGAACAGAGAGGCAATAGACAATTCCTTCTTGTGTCAATTTGAGGGAAGCTGAACCATTCACGGAAATGGGAACGATTTTTTCGAGAACGGCACTACCAAAACAGGCTTTTTTATTGTTTGTGGGAGGGATGCCGGATTCAAAACTTTCATGCCAAGTGATGATAAGTTGCGTTTTGCCATTCGGTTTTGTTTCGATTTCACAACGTACACAGATGCTCCCCTTTTCTTGGGAAAGGGCTCCAAAAGAAAGAGAATTGACAATCAGTTCATGAAAAGCCAAACCAATATGCAAAGCGGCATTGGGAAAAAGATAAGGATCTACGCCTTCAAGTGAAAAACGTTTTGTTTCTTTCATAAAATAGCCTAAAGCCTGCGTTTGGACCAATTCGCGAAATTGAGCACCACGCCAATCGGAATCAGTGATCAGATCTTGAGAATGAGAAAGAGAATGAAGACGACCTTGAAATTTGCGTAAGAAAACCTGAAGAGATTCAGTATAGCGCGCGGTTTGGCTAGCAATACTTTGAATGATCGCTAAAAGGTTTTTAGAACGGTGACTGACTTCGCGAAGAAGGATTTTAAGCACTTGTTCACGGCGGCGTAAGCCGGAAATATTAACACCGGTGGTGATAATACCGATAATGTCTTCGTTATCATTGCGGTGGCAATCAATAGAAAATTTGTACCAAATCTCTTGTTTGTTTGTATCTTCAAAACGTGCTTCAACAGTTTGCATTTTGCCACTGGCTAAAACTTGCAGTTTGATGGTTTCCATATTGTCTGCAAGGTCAAGCGAAAAAAAGTCGCTGTCACGACACCCAACCCGCCATTTATTGTGCAAATGGTGCGGCAAGTTTTCAGCCCATAAATAAACCAGATTTGTTGCCTGATAGAGAACACAAATATCAGCACCACGAATCGCTTGCATGAGCGCACTCATATGAGATCTATCCATGGGAGGCTTTGAAAGAGGCGTAACAATCATAATTTTAAGATGTTACTCTGTTCTAAGCCGCTTTAGAAGCATTCTCTTGAAAAAATAAAGCTTGAGAAATAAGCGCTTTCACCATATCCGGGTTGAAAGGTTTGGTCACTAAAAAAGTTGGTTCTGGACGCTCGCCGGTCAGCAGCCTTTCAGGAAAAGCCGTGATGAAAATCACTGGTATACGGTCATTTTTCAAAATCTCGTTGACCGCGTCAATACCTGAACTGTTATCGGCTAATTGAATATCAGCCAAAATCAACCGTGGTTTTTTCTTATGATACATGATGACAGCTTCATCACGCGTGCGCGCTATTCCTACAACATGATGACCTAGGCTTTCTACCATTTGCTCAATATCAAGCGCAATAAGAGGTTCATCTTCAATAATCATTACTTCAGTGGCAATTTGTTGAGAAATATCAATGGATGCTTGGTTGAGAAGCTTGCGGAATTCTTTTGTATCCAGATTCATGATTTCGCTGGCTTCTCGTTCATGAAATCCTTCAACGGCAATGAGCAAAAATGCTTGGCGTGCACGGGGCGTGAGATAGGATAATTTGGCACTTGTTTTTTGTTCAAGACCAAATTGGGGCAGGGGTTCAGGGATGTTCGGTGTGGTTTGGTCAAAAAGATGGCAAAAAAGCCAATAGGTACCAATTCGGTCACTGGATGCTTTGGGAAAAATGGAGATATCGGCGATGAGTGCTTCCAACATCGCGGATACATAAGCATCGCCAGAGGATTGGCTACCGGTGACAGAGCGGGCAAAACGCCGAAGATAGGGAAGATGCGGGGCAATGCGCGTTGATAATGACATAATTTATAACTCCTTTGACCTTTCAAGCATTTTGTTGATTGAAATTCTCAGCCGGTAAAAAAGTTCCTTGATTTGTATGGAACTTTTTACCGACAGCTATATTTACAACCATAAGGCGAAAAAATTCTTCGCGGTGCTACTGATATTATATGGATTAGGGGGATGAAAAATGAACGACCGTGATGAAAAAAATCTCACCACACAATTTACAGTTGGAGATGATCTTCTCGGGGTCAATAGCGAAATAGCACGGAAGTTACGTCAATTTTACATGGAAATTCAAGAAGAAGCACTGCCACGGTGTTTGCTTGAGCTTTTAGAGAAGTTGGAGCGCGCAGAGCAATTTGGCTTAAACAATGTGGAAAAGGTTTGAATCCTTTATGTCAAAGTGCGCGAAAAACTTTAAACAAGAACTTCTTTTGGTGTTGCCGGCTTTACGAGCTTTTGCTGTTTCTTTAAGTGGTAAGCAGGATAAAGCCGAAGATTTGGTCCAAGATACTGTTATGAAGGCATGGGCCAAGCAAGATAGTTTTGAGATGGGAACCAATCTTAAGGCTTGGCTTTTTACCATTTTGCGCAATGAATTTTACAGTCAAATGCGTAAAAAGGGAAGAGAAGTTCAAGATACCGATGGCGTGTTTACTCAAAATGTCGCTGTTCATCCGGCTCAATATGGATCGCTTGATTTGCAAGATTTCAAAAAAGCCTTAAATTTGCTTTCTGCCGATCAAAGAGAAGCCATTATTCTCATTGGCGCATCGGGGTTTTCTTATGAAGATGCTGCGGCTATTTGTGGTTGTGCTGTTGGAACCATTAAAAGCCGTGTGAGCAGGGCGCGTAATCGATTACAAGAACTTCTCAAGGTGGATGGTGAGTCTGATTATGGTCCTGATTCTTATTCAGCTGGAAGTACATTGTGTTCATTTAACGGCTAAAAAAGCATAATAATTATGATCGATAGCCTTGTTTTTTTTATTCCCGTTATAGCTATTACAGTAAAGTCAGTATCTGAGGAAATTCAGAGTGTTTGGCGTGTATCCTTAGGAACACAAGAAAAGCCTGTATAAACTTTCCCACGGGCTTTAGGTTTTATTTTCCATAAGGTTGCCTTCCTTTGTGCTGAAAAATGACGACTTTCAAGTTCGCCAATGGACATTCTATGACAACAAAAACAAATTTGATGCCTCAAATGCCTTCTTCTGATGCAACGATATCACGCTGGCGGTGGTGTGCGATTGTTGTTTCTCTTGTTATGGCTCTTTTGGCATCGGTTTTTATTATGTTGCTTTCAAATGCCGTTGATCGAGAAGTCGCACAGTTGAATACAAGTTCAGAATTGCGTGAACAGGCTGATTTGGTCCTTATTAGCTTGATTGATATGGCTGTTGCTGATCGCAGCTATGCAAAAACGCGCAAGGCGGAAGATAAAATACGTTTTGAAAATGCAGAGCGGGAGTTGGGGGATATTCTCGATTATATCGCACTTATTGTTTATGCGCATCCACAATGGGATGAATGGTTTACGGCTTTTAAAAAAGAGGTTGAAGCACGAAAAGCATTTATGAATGCCCATATGCATGCTCTTGATGCGATTCCTGAACAACCTTCTCAAGCTGCCTCTTTTGAAGGATCAAAGATTCCTGTGGCACGTTTAGCTCAATTGATGACAAGCTTTATTAATGGGGATGATGTGGTGCGACAAAAACAGCGTGAGGGTATCGCATTAATGCGGGCTGCTTTGACATTGGCGGCTATTGTTTCTGTTGTGAGTACTTTTATTTCTGCCTATTTTGTTATTAATCGTTTTCATCGTGATGTGCGCTCTTTAAAATTGTATCAATTGCTGCTTCATAGCGAAAATATCGCTCTGGAAGCCCGCGTGAAAGAACGGACACAAGAATTAGAAAGAGCACGCAATCACGCTGAAAAAGAACGCCAACGGGTTGAAATATTATTGCAGGATGCAAGCCATCGCATTGGCAATTCTCTTGGGACGGTGTCTTCTTTGCTGGGGCTCCAGTTAAACCGGAGCAAAAATGAAGAGGTACGTTCTGTTCTAGGAGCTGCGCGTGATCGTATTCAGACAATTTCTACAGCACATCGTCGTTTGCGCTTAAGTGATGATATGGAAACGACTTTATTGGCAGAGTTTCTCAGTTCTGTTGTGCATGATGTCGAATTGGCAGTCCCTTTTGAATTGCGTGAAAACATCACCATTCACACCAATTTTAAAGATTGTCGCCTGTCTTCAAGAGATGCGACAACACTTGGAATTATTCTTGGTGAACTGCTGACAAATTCCTTAAAACATGCCTTTCCTGATCAACGTACGGGTCATATTTATATCTCCTTTGGTCCCCAGAAAGATGGACAATTGATGCTCATTGTAGAAGATGATGGCGTGGGAATGAAAAGCCAAACTTTAGAACAAAAAACAGGACTTGGTCGTGTGGTCGTGGAACAGCTCTGTATGCAATTTGGTGAGAAACCTCTGTTTGAAACTTCTGCTTTGAGGGGCACAAAGATTGTCATTCCTTTGCCAAAACTCAGTATGAATAGTTCAAAAAAACTCTGATTGATTTTTTTAAGAGATAAATTCTTTACTCTCTGCTTGTTCGCTTTAATAAAAATGAGAATAAAATATGACTTAGATAACACGAACACAGCACCATTCATTTTAGCTTGTCAATTGTTTTCAAGAGAAGAAACTTTTCTTCTTCATCTTTTGCTCTCTTTGTTTTTCGCTTTGTTTACTCCGATTATCGGCTTTTAAAATTCTCTTTTTTTGTATGTTTTATAGCTTTGAAGTGCTTAAGTTAAAATTTAAATTTATTTTGAATAAGAGCTCCTTTAAGCCAATAATAATACTTATATTAGTAAGCTCTATTTCTTTGCGAAGAGATTGTTTTTTCAAGTTTTGTTATTTTTTGTAAGGCATGTAAAACTTTAAATATGGGGTGTTTTTGTAAAAGTGTGTAACGAATATTCTTAAGGATAACTTGCTCATAAAGTTTATGAAACACCGTTTTTTAGGGCTATGAACAGCATAAGCATTCAACAAGTGAAATCTCTTCAACAAGAAGTCTGGTTGTTTATAGAATGATATGGGTTTTAGAATCTTCATCCTTGAGAAAAAACTTACCTTTGATTAAAATTTTATTGCATGGAAAACAAAGGGATTTTTATCGTTTTGATAAAACAAACAAGAAGAGTTAGCCTTTTTGGATTTCATATTTTGCACTTTTCTATCGTGCATAAACATGCAAAGGGGAGGGCGTTTTATTTTTAATCATTGTTATGGCAGCCTTGGGTGGTGGCATATTTCGGCGTATTCTTTACAGATATTTAAAGTGCGGAAATCTCTTTGAGAAAAATAAGCGCTAAAGCATATTTTTTAGATGTTTTGAGTCGTAAAAATGCAGATGCTTTTATGCTTTAAGTCTCTTCAGAGGGGGGGATCGGGCTGTTGATCAAGGCATCAATATTGTTTTTTTCTTGGAGGAATGTTTGTAGGTCTTGATTGGTTAAGGCTTTGCTATCCGGTATACGGATGCGCATAGGATCAACTTTGATGCCATTGACAATGATTTCAAAATGACAATGGGGTCCGGTTGCCATGCCTGTTGATCCAACATAGCCAATAATTTGTCCTTGTCGTACTTTCACGCCTGGTTTGATGTCTGGTGCATAACGGCTTTGGTGTGAATAACTGCTGACATATCCATTGGCATGTTGAATTTCCGTGTGATTTCCATAGCCGCCTGTTACGCCTACTCTTGTGACAATACCATCTCCTACAGCAATAATGGGTGATCCTTTAGGAGCAACCCAGTCAACACCCGTATGCATGCGAATATAGCCTAAAATAGGATGTTTGCGTGGACCAAAGGGGGAGCCAAAAATCCCATTTGGTGTGGGTTTTCGCAGCAAGAAAGGCTTTGAACTCTTCCCTTCAGAATCATAATAATCAACGCTTCCATCTTTTAATTGATAACGGTAATATTTATAAGTTGTATTCCCAAAAGTTGCACTAATATAACGAATTTCTGGATCAGTGTTTTTGGATGCTTCCTTTGCTTTCAAGTTCTTTTTGCCGTTTTTGTTTTCTTTATCGCTTTGTGGTACGGCATAAAATATTTCGATTTGATCATTGGGGGTTATCGGACTTTTCATGTCAATATTGGTGGCCAGCAGACGAATGAGACGATGAGAGAGAGATTGTGATATATTATGGCTTAGCAAAGCACTATAGAGTGCATCATAAGCTGTTGGTAATTGCGCGCTATTGATATAAGAATGCGGAATACCATTTTGAAAAGCCGTTTTAAGAGCTTTAGACATTTTAGGCTCTGTGCTTTCAATGAATTGGCCTTTATCATTTAGCGCAATGGTGAGAACATGATACATCCCTTGATAGATACTTGCGCGTACGAGATGATCTTCTTCACCAGCTTGTGTCACGATGCCAATGCGTAAAAGACTTCCCTCTTTAAGGGCATCGGAAAGGCTCATTTTTTCTAGCGTTTTTACAACCTGTTCAATTTGCTTTTTTGTATAACTGGTTTTTTTGAAAGCATCGGCTATCGTTTGTTTTTTACGAATAGGAATAATATCTTCAACATAGTTTTTTGTCAGATCGATACGGTGACTTTGAGGAGAAACGGTTACATTTTCTTGCACAATGCGAACTTCAGGGGATTCTGTACCTTGGGAATCAGTAGATGCATCTTCTAACTTTAAAGGATCAATCAATGTGAGAACTGAAAGAAGTTCGGTACTTTTTTCTAACGTAAACCCAGCTTTTTGCACTTCTTGTTGTGCCTCTTCATCTGTCAGCGTATCGTTGTCATCAAAATCGAATTGATTTACCTTAAAATCATAGCTGCGTAAGGTGATTTTTGTTTCAACCTTTGCTCCATAAATCTGTCCAGAATCTTGTGGTTTGGCACTTTGATTTTTCGAATCACTGGCAAGAATGCTTAAAGAATCAAATTTTGGATAGCTATATTTTTGGGGGCGCTTTTCAGCTAAAGCCATACGAATCCATTCAAAATGTTGTGTTTGAATGACTTGTTCATCGCCTTTTTTTTGCAGAATCGATAGTTCAAATTGACGTTTGCTGTCAAAGCTTTGCCGTGCATGGGTGGGAGAAATACGATCCCCTTTATATCCATTGGCCTCAGGATCTTGTGTGTGTGAGAGATTTTCATTTGTAAACCATTGTGGAGGGGTTACCAATCGCTGTTGTTCATCAAGAGCCGTAAAAAGTGCAATACCCATAAGAATGCAGGAAGTGATTCCTGTTAGAACGGTTCCCGTAAGCCAACGGGCCGAAACTTGTCGGCGCGCAGGACGCAAGCGTTTGACGACAAGAGCAGGGTCCTGTCCGGGATCGTTTTTTTGTTGTTCGTTATCCCACATAGATTCTAAGAGTACTTTTTCAATATTAAATAAAGAAAGCTAGCATAGCTTAGCATGTTTCTACAAGAATTTGATTCTTTTTACAAATTACAGATCATACGAATTCTCTTTATACAGCAATGTCTTTATGAATCGTACCTGTGCAGAAAAATTTCCTTATTAAAGTAACATAAAACAAGCGTTATTGTGATTAATCCATTCCTAGGCGTTTCCTATTTTTATGCATTGCAATGGGGTGCTATATTTTACTTTAAAGGCGCTATGCTCCCTTTAACTCTTTCTGTTTTCATGTTTTATTTTTATTTTAGTGTAATGTATTGAAATACAACCAGATGTTTATGTTATTTTATTTTAAAAAAAGTAAAAAATGATA
>NZ_JBHIMK010000119.1:0-4648 GCF_042194085.1 Bartonella sp. MU70NMGDW | reverse complement strand
GTAGGGGGTGATTTTGCCATTACCAGCCGCAGTGATACGGGACAAACTTCCAGCAAGCAAAACTCTGTTTCTGTTGGGTTTGGTGCTGGACAAACGGGAGGTGGAGGCTCCATGAGCGCCTCTTTCCAAAAGGATAAATCCTCTAGCGATTATCATAGTGTTGTGGAGCAATCAGGCATCAAAGCGGGTGATGGCGGCTTTAAGATCAACGTTAAAGATAAAACAACGCTGACCGGAGGTATTATTGAAAGCACCGCGCCGGCAGATAAAAACAGCCTGACCACAGGAAGCATCAGCACCAGTGATATCAGCAACGGTGCGCATGCTCACGCTAGCAGCCAAGGTTTAAGCATTTCTGCGGGTGGTCCGATGTATCAGGGCAAATATGGTGTCGGGAAAAACATTGCTAAAAATCTCTTAGATCATTCAAAAGCCCAAGATTCAGAGGAAGGATACACCAAATCTGCCATTAGCGATGGCACCATCGTCATTACTGATGAAGCAGGGCAGAAGGCATTGACAGGGCAAGATGTTGAGCAAGCCATAGCCTCCCTTAATCGTGATACTGCCACCGCCCATAAGGGTGTACAACAGCTCGATGCAGGCAAGCTGGAACAAATCGTCCATGAAAACCGTGAAATGGCAACTCAACTCTTAGAAGAAGGGTTTAAATACAGCGATGACTCCTATAAAACCATGTTTATCAAAGAGCACCCCATCGCCGTGGTCGACCGTGATGAAAATGGCAATACAATCTATGAAATAGATGCAAATGGGGTACCTATAAGAGACGCTCGTGGACAAAAAATACCTAAGTTTCATTATTTAACGGATGAAGAAAAGCAGCATTTGCAAGCCGGCTCTGATGGCAGGGTTCATGTTTCCCTCAATGGCATTTTTACACCAACCTATGAGGCGGCTGTTTATGCTGAGCAACATGCGGAGAATAAAAATGTACCGCTTTATTTTGTTGTGTTTCCCCAAGCGGATTCTGCTATCTCAGAACTCTTGGTCGCTGGTTATCAGAAGTTCATGGAAAATAACTTTTGGGGTTTGACCAATTCCACACAAGAAGCAAAAGATATAATGTCTCGCTATGGTAACACAGGATTGCATTTTGATGCCCATAGTCGTGGCAGTTTGACAGGCTTTAATATGATGAATTCTTTCAAACAAGAAGGTGTAAATGATGTAGCTGGCAATACAACGATCAGTTTCTATGGACCAGCGGCTAATGTTTTGGCGGCATCCGGTCTGTTAGGTTATGTAAGTGGTGGCAAACAAACCGCTATTGGCTTTGATGGGCATAGATATGACTTTGTAAGTCGATGGATTGGCGGTAATGGCTATACCTACGAGACAATACCTGATGGTAGTAACTGGTGGAAAGAAACATGGAATATGTTCACAAATCCCAACAGTGTCCACACATGTCTTGGACATGCGAGCTCAGCATGTCGATATGTTTATGGCTCATCCAATCTAGTACAAGTTCCTTTAAGGAGTAAAAAATGAAACAAATTTTAAAACTATTAGGTGTTGTAACTCTGTTGAGTATAGCTGGGTGCCAGTTTAATAAAACTCCCACACCATATCTAGGGATGTGGGAAAAGCCTGGAGCAGGTTTTACTGAGGTAGGAAAAGCATTATTAGAATGTGGTATGCCAACCCCTGATGATGTCGATCCAGAAAATAAAAAGCTAAGCAACAATGCATGGGCAACAATTCATGCCTGTATGATTCAATCAGGATTCCGCTATAAAGATCAAAGAGGGGGGGGGTGGTGTTATACTTTTAAAGCCGAAAACCTTCCCATTTGTCGTCCAGGTGCTGTCATACCACAGCGCAGTGTCAAGAAGCGCTTAAACAGCCCTTATTGTAAAAAATATAAAAATGCACCTGAATGCAAGCCTTAAGCACAGTTTGTGATGATCAACAATCCGCCATCCTTGCCTTCGCTTGGAATGGCGCGATTGTTTCCTCAACCACATTATTAACGGCTGAGGAAAAGCAGCATTTACAAGAAGGTTCTGATGGCAAGGTGCATGTGTCCTTTAATGGCATCTTTACTCCACCAGAGGAAGCCGCTGTTTATGCAGAGCAACATGCGAAGGATAAAAATAATCCGCTTTATTTTGTTGTGTTCCCAGAAGCCGATTCTGCTATCTCAGAACTTTTGGTCGCGGGCTATCAGAAGTTTATGGAAAATAACTTTTGGGGTTTGACCAATTCCACACAAGAAGCAAAAGATTTGGTGTATAGCCATGGTATTACAGGGTTGGAACTTTATGGCCATAGCCGTGGTACCATGACATTGGGGAATATGCTGAATTCTTTCAAACAAGAAGGTGTGCACGGGATAGCCGACAACACGAATATCAATTTCTATGGACCAGCCTTTAATGTTTTAGTTGCATCCGGTCTGTTAGGTTATGTGAGTGATGGCAAACAAACCACTATTGGTTTTGATGGGCATAGATATGACTTTGTAAGCCGATGGATTGGCGGCAATGGCTATACTTATGAGACAATACCTGCTGGCAGTAACTGGTGGAAAGAAACATGGAATATGTTCACAAATCCTTATAATCCTCATACTTGCCTTGGAGATGCGGGGCGTATGTGCAGCATACTTTACGGCCCTTCTCATCGTGAACAAAAACCTTGAATTAGATCATGGAGTAAAAAATGAAACAAACCTTAAAATTATTAAGTGCGATAACTCTATTAAGTATAGCTGGATGTCAGTTTAATAAAACTCCCCCAGGAGATGTGGCTGCGTGGAAAAAGCCAGGAGCAGGTTTTACAGAGGTAGGAAAAGCCTTGTTAGAATGCGGTCTGCCAAGCCTTATTAATGCTGATACAGAAAATAGAAAGCTCAGCTACAATGCAAATGCAACCATTGATGCTTGCATGCTCCAAGCGGGATTTCGCTATAAATATGATGTGGGGGGAGGCTGGTGTGGAAATTATAAAGCGGAAAACTTGCCCATTTGTCGTCCAGGTGCTGTGATCCCGAGGCCCAGTGTCAAGAAGCGCTTAAACAGCCCTTTTTGTAAAAAATATAAAAATGCACCTGAATGCAAACCTTAAGTCTTTCTGTTTGTGATGTGCAAGCAAGTGGTTTTGATTGATTCAAGATAAACAGATTTGAAATAAGAGAATCCTACGTTATTCGGGGGTCTAATTCAATATGAATAACGCTAGATTATCATTATAAATCAATATCTTGTATCGGCACTATCACACACTTTACTAGCTCCCAATGTTGTGCAATAGTCTTTGGCATTTGTAATGGTTCAGAAGAGGTGTTTTTATTTCCGTTAATGACATGACCGTTATAACTAATGAATATTTTATTCATGTTTATTGACGAATGCAAAGTGGTTTTTAGATGGGGTGCTGTTGTTGCATTGTTTTACTTTGCTTGTATGACTGTTGGTTTATTTGTATGTAGGTCGATTGCCCAATACTTACCTAGGCAATAAAAATGAAATGCAGCGATGAAAAATTGAAGTTAAATGACTTAAGCTGCTTGTGTTGGGTTTTATTATCTGATAGCTTCTCTCCATTAGAGAGGAATTTTGCTGCGTGTGAGCTCCAGTTTTGGGAGGATACTTAAGCTCAGACAGACTGGTATTCACTGCATTGCTTCGTTGAATCTCTGTATGTTTCCGCTGGAAATGAGAGTTTTGTTGCGGTATGTTGCTTTTTGTTCTATTTTTATAGTGGTAAAGCAATTACACACTAAAGTTTAGAAGGGTTTATATTCGTTATGTCTTTTGGGGGGGAGCGTCTAATGAATTTTGTTTTTATCAATGGAGGAATGCATTTTAGTGTGTATTCTTTTATTGTAAGCTTTATTTCTCAAAAGATAAAGCTTGGAAGGAATGATTCTTCTCATTTTTCCTTTATCTTTGTTAACGCGTTTGGTTTTGTTGGTAAAAACGTAAAACTTTTGATACTTAGTTTTCAAAAGATTAAGCAGATTTTTGTGGGGGGTAGAGTTTTAGAAAAGATATTTTCTTATGTCTTTCTGTTATTTCAGTGCAGTTTTGATCATGTAGTAAAGATGTGTCGCATCTTGAAACTGAGTGTTTGAGGGGGATGATGATTTTAAAAGTTTGCATATTTTATTTTAAATATCGCCTAAAGGAATAGAATAGTGAATTCATAAATTTTTGCGCAATTGTTTTTTTAAAAAGCTCACTATTTTGGGGAGGCTACAAGGCTTATTGATGATTAATGGGGGACTGATATAGTGGATTATCATATGGAAAGAAAGGTTATGAAAAGAATTTAATACTGGTTAGCAAAACATATATTGCATGTTCGCTATGGTTTGATTGAGGCTTAAACTAATGAATTTATAAAGTGGATGACTCTGTATAGGCGATTAGAAAGTATTTGTTCAATGTGTATAATTTTATAAATTTGCCATGTGATTTCAGTGTCATTAATTGATAAAAAATAAATAAGGGAAAATTTATGAACTTGAAGAAAAAAATATTGAAAAGTAGCAGCTCTCTTGTTTCTGCTCTTATTGCACTGGGGGTAGTTGTACAACAGGCTTCAGCAAAAACGCCGGCTGATACCCTTGTGATGGCTTGGAATCTTGATGCAATCAGTACGTTTGATCCTGCGCAGC
>NZ_JBHIMK010000118.1:1950-4659 GCF_042194085.1 Bartonella sp. MU70NMGDW | reverse complement strand
GCCTCATGATCGATTTCGCCATCAAAATAGCTAATCGGGCGTGCCGTGCCTAAAATGCCTTTAACATCTTGGTTGGAGGGAGACCAAAAAACACCACCCCTTTGCTTATCACGTTTGATAAACATGGCGGCAGCAAAAGGACTTGCCGGTTTAACACTAACACCCCCATCACTATTTGCCACCCGTACAAAGGAGTCAATCAAATAACAAAAATGCAACAATCAAACTTCCCCCTGAAGATACAGCGGAACTCGTAGCAGAGCTTGATAAAAAGTTACAAGAGCTTGTTCAAAACATCAAAGACAGAGAAAAAATAGAGCTTACCTTACCTCTTTTTAAAATTGCATTTAAAACGTCAAATAGAGGTTGGAAAAGCACTCAAGAACTACACAAATCCAACCTAACCATCATTATACAATGGAAAATGAAGGTGCATTTCTCCTTACATTAAGATTTTTAATAACACTTTGTTTTTAACATATTATATCTTTTTTTGCTTTTTGGGCTGATTTTGGAGCGAAGTTCACAATTTATAGATTTTTTTCAAAGGGGCTTAAAAGGCGGTTTTCTAGGCTTTCACAGAGTTTTTTTTAAATCTTCAAAGCCTTTTCCTATTTTTCCATTGAATCACAGTTTTTTCTCATTTTCACTATTTTTTAGATGTCAAAATCCATTTTGATAAAACGCCCATTTAATGGTGAAAATTAGTCATAAAAAAATCATAAACTCCCACCTATTCCCACTTAAAAAAAACTCCTGTCAAACGACAAACTTTCTTTTTTGTATATCCACAGCAGCATAGATACTGCTATTCTTTATTGCTCATTTCCTCTCTTCTTGTTTCTTTTTTCTAATATTTTCTCCATTCTTTTCTTTCTTGTTATAACTCAATAAAGTTTATCTCTAAACAATGCACAATAATAACACTATGATATACAATCAAAAAATATAAATAATTTATAATATTATAAAATAATTTTTATTTATAATTTAGTTTTATATTTATTTCATAATGAATAATATAATAATATAATAATATAACGTTATGTATTTTTTATAAAAAAACATTTTTATACTTTACATAAAAATAAAAACAATCTATTGATCTCCAAAGTAGAAAACCATTCATTTTGATATCCTTCTTGTAAGCGGGGGAAGAATGCGTGGGGCTTATAAGTTAAGGAAAATATCTAAATGTTTAAAAAATCTCTTTTATCCGGCACAGCTGCCGTAGCTGTCATGCTGTTTAGCACCCATTTCAGCGCATATGCGACAGTCCTAAGTGCTACAAGTAATGAAGACGTAAAAGACGTCTCCAGCGACGCCTCCGAAAAAAACTATGATGCGATTAAAGCAACAAATGCTGGAAAAATCATTGGCAAGGATTTAAAAATAACCGGTACTGAATCTGAAAAAACTGGTGTAACATCTACAGATCTTGGTAGCGAAATTACGTTAAAAGGCACAACAACCATTGAAAAAGCTGTGGATGGAATCCTAGCAAAAACAGGTGGTAAAATCACCAGCGAAGATTTAAAAATAAAAGGAGACGATACAGGAACTGGTGTAACAACCACAGATCCTGATAGTACAATTGAATTAACAGGCAAAACAACCATTGAAAAAGTTGCAAACGGGTTTCTGGTAAATAAGGGCAGTAAAGTCACTGCAAAAGATGTAACGATAATCCTTCCTGAAGCTAAAGAAGACAGCATTGGTATATTCGTCGATGGTGCTAATAGCGTGATTGAATTAACGGGTCAAACAACCATTAAAGACATTGCTGGCGGTGGTCTTAGGGCAACAACTGGTAGCAAACTCGTTAGTAAAGATTTAACAATAACCGGCTCTCAGAACGAAAAAAATACCAATAGCACCGGTATAGCGGCCTACTTGCCAAATACTATGATTGAATTAACAGGCAAAACAACCATTGAAAATATGGTAACTGGGCTTTATACAGCATTTGGTAGCAAAATCGTTAGTGAAAATTTGACAATAACCGGCTCTGAAACTGAAAAAAAGAGTACTGGCGCAAAAGCCGATGGCGCTAACAGCGTCATTACATTAAAAGGCACAACAACCATTGAAAAAGTTGCAAACGGCCTTGATATACAAAATGAAGCTACAGCCAGTATGACCGGTGGTTCCATCACAGCATCTCAAATAGGTGCTCTTTTCAACGCTAGCGGAAGTGATGAAAATAAAAACACGCTGGACAATGTAAAAATATCGAGCAGCAAAGATGACGCCTTGATAGATAAAGGAATAAGTGCCGAAAAAAGCACTGTGTCTTTAAGCAATGTAACCGTCACTAAAGCGACAACAGGCATATTTGCAAATAATAACTCTACAATAACAGTGTCTGGAGGTTCATTCGACGGAAAAACTGATGGGGTATATGCGAAAGAAGGCAGCACCATTACTTTAGACGAAAAAGCTGCAGTTACATCATCTGATGGTTATGGACTTCATGCAGAAGGTCCAAAAGCCCAAATCACGAAGACGGGAGGAACTGTCAGTGGAAAACAAGCTGCATTATTTGCAGAAAAAGGTGGACAGATTGATGCCACAGATGTTGCTTTAACAACCACAGATGACAACGGAACTGGCGCAAAAGCCGATGGCGCTGACAGCGTCATTACATTAAAAGGCACAACAACCATTGAAAAAGTTGCAAACGGCCTTGATATACAAAATGAAGCTACA
>NZ_JBHIMK010000118.1:0-1850 GCF_042194085.1 Bartonella sp. MU70NMGDW | reverse complement strand
TCTGGAGGTTCATTCGACGGAAAAACTGATGGGGTATATGCGAAAGAAGGCAGCACCATTACTTTAGACGAAAAAGCCGCAGTTACATCATCTGATGGTTATGGACTTCAAGCAGAAGGTTCAGGATCTAAGATCACAATGGCAGAAGGAACAGTAACAATAAAGAATGAAAAAGCTGCATTATTTGCAGAAAAAGGCGGACAAATTGACGCCACGAATGTTGCTTTAACAACAGATGGCAAAGGAACCGGTGCAGAGGCCTTTGGTCCTGATAGCAGAATTGAATTGCATGGCGATACAACAATTAACAATACTTTGAACGGTCTTGGAGCAGTTGATGGTGGTAAAATTACCAGTGAAAATTTAACCGTTATAGGTGGTGAAGCAATTGATCAAGACCCCGACAAAAACCGCTCTGGTGTATGGACAGCGGACTCTGGGAGTGAAATTCAGTTAACGGGCAAAACAACTATTGAAAATGTTGATGAAGGTTTTTATGCAGATGGTGGGAGTAAAATCATTAGCGGAGATTTAACAATGACCGGTGGTGAAAGTAAAAATGAGACCGTTGCTGTAAACGCTTCAGAGCCTGATAGTGCAATCGAATTAAATGGTAAAACAACCATTCAAAATTTTGATGAAGGTCTTTTTGCAGGAAATAATAGCACGATTAAGATGATTAATGGTGATATTGAAGCAGCACAACGTGCTGTAGAAAACAAAATAGAAGTAAAAAAAGTTGCACTAGCCGTAGCATATGGTGGACTTATTGATCTCACAGATGTCTCTGTAACAGCAGGAATCAGTGGCTTGCAGTTTTTAGGTCTCTCTAAAACCAAACTCAATGAATCGAATGATCCCCAAAAACATCAAAGTAGTGAAATCAATTTAACCAATGCAGATATTCACGTTGAAAATGGTACTGGAATTCTTATTGGAGCTCTCACTGATAACGACATTGAAAATAATGCAGATCTGGCAATCGGTACAGCAAATCTCAAAAATTCAGAAATCCATGCTGATGTTTTACTAGGAAACGGCATTTATTTGAAAGACAAAGGGGTTTGGAACCAAGCAGGTTTAAAAGCGATCTCCAACGGCACTTTTACATTAAACGCTGATCAGTCTACTTTAGAGGGCAGAGCGAATATTGCTAAAGACAGAAATGTACACTTTGATCTGAAAAACGATACAACATGGACGTTGAAAATCAGCAAAAATGAAAAAGATGATGATGGTAATCTGCTTGATATTGCTCAAAGATCTCGTTCTGATATTTCCACGCTTAGTCTCAACAACAGCTCCATTGTTTTTGATAAACCAACAGAAGATCATTACCAAACATTGCATATAGGTTCTGGTAAACCAGACACGCAAGAAGTCTACAACGCAACGGGTGATGCGAAGATTTACTTCAACGCTGAATGGAGTGATGGTGCTGCAATAGATGACCAAAAAACCGATAGACTTTTGATCCATGGGGATGTCTCTGGTAACACATCAGTTTATGTTACGGGGCGCTTAGAAGGGAACAATGTCAAAGCAAATACCTCTGCTGCTGCCAATATCCGTGGTCTGTCACTCATTCAAGTTTCTGGAAAAGCAGAAGAAAACTCTTTCAAACTTGTAAATGGCTATACCACAAGAGGTGGTTTACCGGATATGTATACACTACGTGCCTATGGACCAGACTCAAGCCAAGGCAAAGCCGATGTTGCGCAAAACCTGTTTGATGAAAAGAATGAAAATTTCTGGGATTTCCGTTTACAACCTGAAATTCTTGAAGCGGGTTCTGGCTCTGGTCCAAGTGTGATCGCCCCTGTAGCACAAACAGCAAGCTATTTGGTCAT
>NZ_JBHIMK010000117.1:0-4674 GCF_042194085.1 Bartonella sp. MU70NMGDW | reverse complement strand
GAGAAGTTCCAACAGCAACAAATGGCACAACAACAGCAGATGGACCCCGAGCAGGAAATGAAGTTGCAGGAAAAGCAGCAAGATATTGCGGCTAAAAATCAGATGCAACAGATGGATTTACAAGGCAAGCAGATTGAATTGTTCATGCGTCAAAAGAGAGCAGAATTAGAAGCAGAAATGATGCAACAGCGCCATGACATTGAACGGCAGAAGCTTCTCAATGATCAGGCACATAATCAGATTATGCGAGAGCGAATAGCATTACACAGAGGTATGCATAGTTGAGAAAGGTGAAAGAATGAATGCAGAAATGAATGAAGCTATGAATGAAGATTACAGAGTTGGAGCACCGGTCTTTGATGATGAGAGCTCTTTTGATGCCGGCACTTATGATGGTGAAACGATTGATAATGATGATGTCACCTCTCCAGAGCCGGTTGCACAGCCTGTTGAAAAACCTTCAGAGATTGTTCCTAGCATAGAGCAGCAGCGTATGGAGCAACAAGCCAAACAAGCCCGTGAAGCGCTTGTAAAGTTTTATGAACCCCAATCCCAGACGCCAATGGTTGAAGGTGAAAATGCACCCCCAGACCCTACACAAGACATTATTGGCTATATGAGTTGGATGGGAAAAAAGCTACAAGAGCAGGATGCGTATATTAGGGAACAGAAAGAAGCGCTAAGACAAGCTGAGGAACAGCAGCGGCATGATATACGTCTTCGTCAGTTTTACAATAATTCTGTTAAGTCGTTTAAAGATAAATCCAGTGATTTTGATGCCGCGGCAAATTTTCTTTATGAGAAGCGTGCGAAGGAATTGAGTTCTTGGTCGTCACTTTATCCTGAGTATGCAGATCCAAACACAATTTCTGAGATCATAGGGAATGAATTGCGTACGATTGTAGCGACTTGTGCACAAAGAGATCTCAATCCGGCAGAAGAGATTTATAGAATAGCGCAAAATCTTGGCTATCAGAACCAAGCAGTACAAGCGAATAATCAAGTTGCAGAACTTCAAAGCCGTCAGAATTCTGCGAGAACCTTAACGGCGTCTGGAGGAGGGGGGAGTACAGGTCCACTTTCATGGGAAACGATGAACGCTATGACGGATAAAGAGTTTCAAGCATGGTACAGCAATCCAAAGAACCGAGTGCTTATACGCAAATTGAGTGGTGCGGATGATG
The DNA here is from genome assembly GCF_042194085.1 of Bartonella sp. MU70NMGDW. NCBI lineage: Bacteria > Pseudomonadati > Pseudomonadota > Alphaproteobacteria > Hyphomicrobiales > Bartonellaceae > Bartonella > Bartonella sp. MU70NMGDW. The sequence continues at coordinate 3,490 of NZ_JBHIMK010000117.1, read as the reverse complement.
AAGATTAAGTGAAAGACTTGTAGAGAATAAGCCGCCTTTGGTGCGGGTTAGTAGTCCGGCTTTAAGCCGGTTTTTTTATAGCAAAGAAAGGTGAAATAAATGGCAACAACACATATAGGGATTAATGATCCCCATGCGTTAAAAACATGGGCGAGAATTCTTGATGCGGAGGTCTCCAAAGCAACTCCTATTGCTCCTTTGATGGGGCAGGATTCCAATAGCATTATTCAGGTAAAAACAGAGACGCAAAAAGGCAAAGGGGATTGTGTAACATTTAGTCTGCGAGCTCAGTTATCAGGACGTGGTGTGAGTGAGGGCGAAACCCTTGAAGGCAATGAAGAGGCACTCCAATTCCTTCATGATAAACTGTATATCAATGAACTTTATCATGGAACAAGAATTGCCAATGAAGGCACTATTGATAATCAGCGCACATTGTTTAATTTGCGCGAAGAAGCCAAAAACAGTTTATCAGATTGGTATGCGGACCGTTTGAGTTTGATGTTTTTCGTTCATGCTTGCGGTTATACCGCTAACAGGCTCAATTTTGAGGGAGAACCGGTTGATCTTGATCCTCTTTTTTGGGGCTTTAATGCACCATTAGCTCCAAGCAGTAAGCGCATTGTACGACCAGAAGCAAAAACCAAGGATGAAGAGCTTACAGAAAAAGCCAAACACAGCTTTAATCTTAAATTGATAGATGAAGCGGTTCAGTGCGCTAAGCTAGCGAATCCTAAAATTAGACCGGTTCGCGTGAATGGCGAGAGTGTTTATGTGTTGTATTTGCATCCCATTCAGGTGACACAATTGCGCACTAATACAGAGACGGGTCAATGGCTTGATATTCAGAAAGCTGCTTATACCGGTTCGCGTTCCAAAAACCCAATCTTTGATGGTTCTCTAGGCATGTACAACGGTGTGATTTTACGTGAATCAGAGCATGTCACCAATGGTGTTAAATCCACGGATAGTACACGTCTTGCAGGTGTGCGCCGTGCTGTTTTGCTTGGAGCGCAAAGTGTCGTTATGGCATTTGGTAAGAGTTACGGTAAGACCCGCTATAAAATCGAAGAAGAAACCTTCGACTACAAACGCGAATACGGTTTTGGAGTGCATACAATTATGGGCATGAAGAAAACGCGTTTCCAAATGCCCGGAAGAGCACAAGGAGCCCAAGATTTTGGAACGATAGTTATCCCCACCTACAGCGGTGAAGTTGAGTGATGAGGAAAGGAAATAGGACATGGTAGATGGCGTAACAGGACACTTACACGGCAGAGATCTTCATACACATCAGGTCAGTTTTTTGCGTTTGAATATCTCGCATAAAGATAAGCATTTGACGCGCAAAATCGGAACTTTACCGCGTGGTGCAATGATCCTTTCGATTAAAGCGTTTGTGAAGACAGCGTTTTCGGATGCGAAATTAAAGATAGGCAGCACCTATGGTGGTAATGAGTTTAGTGAAAAGGATATCAAAACCCAAAGCACTCAAGATTTTACATCAACCAACCAAAAAGAGTTTGTTCCAGAAGATCAAGAGCTTACGCTTTATGCAACACGAGATAAAACAACCGCGGCTGGTGAGTGTGTTGTGGTCGTGCAATTCGTGACCAATCGTTGAGAGGTGTGGGGGAAGACTTATTCCCCTCACGATTTATGGAGCAGATTGTACGCTTAGTTGCAAATTAAGGGCAGATAAGACAGCGACTAAGGTAGAAAGTTTAGGGTCACCAGTCTTACTTAAGGAGCGGTATAATCCACTGCGTTCACGATTGGTTTCTTTTGCTAAGGCACTCATATTTTGTGCTCTAGCAACAATACCAAGGGCATCCGCTATATGAGCAGCATCACCGGTTTTAAAGGCTTCATTAAGAAATGCTTGTTGTATCTCAATGTCTTCAAGATATTCTTCTGGTTTAAATGGGGTTGTTTTCATCACTGTACTCCTCTTTTAACTTTAATGCTTGTTCAATATCTTTTTTCTGCGTTGATTTATCTCCACCACATAACAAAAGGATAAAATCAGAGCCTTTTTTTGTAAAATAAATTCGGTAACCAGCACCATAGTGGATACGTAATTCACCTATACCATTAAAGAATTTAACATCACCGAAAAGACCCTGTTTTAAGCGGACAATACGTTGAAGAATAATAGCCTTAACGCTTTTATCTTTAAGTTTCTTAAGCCAAGTATCAAATTCTATCGTTTTATGAATGAACACCATTAGTGCACTATACTACACAAAATATATAATATCAATATTAATAATTTTTACTGAAAGGTATTTTGATGACACGTCATTATATTCGGGTTAAAACCGGCGGACCGATACCAGTAAAGCGAGATGTTTATCGTCATAAGAGAACACTTTCGCACCTCGTGTCAGTTATCCAAGATGAGATTGATGACATAGCCGATGAGTATGTTCATCAAATCCAAGAAAGTATTTTTGCAGCCATTCGTTTTTGTGAACGGGAGACCTTTTACTTTAACGAAAGCCGTGATGTGGTGTTTGAGACACGGGCGGGACAAGGTGTTTATGATGCAAGCACTACCAGCCATATTGAAACAGCTGTTAAAATCAAAAACGTTTATCTGAGCTCTGATCAACATCATAAGTTTGCATTGGAGTGTAAGGACCATGTTTCTTTAGAGCCTTTGTTATCATCAGAGCAGCAAGGAACGCCGGTTTGTTACAGTTATTTTGATAGGAAATTACATCTTTATCCCACGCCGGATAAAGCCTATCAGATTCAACTCATTCTCTCTCCATTGCGTTTATCAGAGATAGAGAGTGTCGATGAGGAACATCCATGGTTTGTGCACGCGTTTGATTTGATTAAGGCGCGTGCAAAATACGAACTTTACAAGAATATCCTTAAAGACCCCGATTGTGCAACGGCAGCTTACAATGACTTTAACGAACAGTTGCATGAATTGCGTGCAGAGACGTCTCAACGTCATAACGTGACCAGAATAATACCAACGGATTTTTAGCATGGTTTATTTTCCCATTGCCGATTACAGACCGGATGTTGCGGTTGTCAACGGCAGCTTTACGGATAGCCTTGTGAATGTTTTACCAGCAGATGGCGGTTACATACCCATGCCTAGTGCAATGGTTGTGTCTCATGCTTTGGAAGAAAAGCCCTTGGGTTCAATCGCCTTTAGAAGCGGTAATGGTGTTAAGATAATCGTAGGAGGCAAGCAAAAGCTTTACAGTTATGATAGTCAAACGAAGGGTTGGAAAGACATAAGCCAAAGTGGTGTGACCTATCATGCGCATGAAGATAATCAATGGTCGTTCGCTTTGTTTGGTCAAAGAATTATTGCGGTCAATAAAAATGATAAACCACAAGTTTTTAATACCCATAGTTCTGAACGATTTGAAGATTTAGGAGGCAATCCGCCGAAAGCAGGCTTGGTGAAGGTTTGGGGACCTTTTGTTTGTTTGATGCAATTGACAGATCACCCCAATCGCATTCA
>NZ_JBHIMK010000116.1:0-4699 GCF_042194085.1 Bartonella sp. MU70NMGDW | reverse complement strand
GACCCTGCTTCAAAGCCCAAATAAATATTATTGTGTATGTAGCGTCCAATACGTAAGCCTGTATTACCCTTCTCATTAACGATAACATCAAGATCATCAAGCCCAATTTTAGTTCGTAAAGTATTCAACAAAGATGTATTAGAAGCACCTGCAAGATCAGCCGCTGCTGCTGCAAGTTGAGCAATCTGAAATGGTGATAATTCATTAAGAGAGCGATTAAAAATCAAACGCGCCAAAATCTCATCCTGAGGCAAATTCGGTTGTGAAGAAAAATTAATATCAAGATTATCAATCGTCCCACTTACCGTTACAGTGACGCGAATATCACCACTGTTATTGTTGGTTACAAAATAAACCGTAGGATTAAGATTACCGCTAAAACTCGCTTGCCCTTGATCAAAATTAAGACGTTGCGAAAGAATATCAAAACGTCCACGAATCATTCTAAATTCACCAACTGGATGCACATCATTCAATGGGCCTGCTAGATTAATGCGTCCTCCAAGTTCAGCATCTAAGCCTTTTCCGCGTACAAAAAATTGATTGCGTGCTGTAATACTCATATTTGATAACACGACAGATGAAGATTCTTGTGTAACTATAAGGCTTTTGCTTTTGTTCGTTTTCTTAACATCAGCACGTTCAAGTGTTGTTTGAATCGATTTAGTTAAATTCTTATTTCTAATATCAAGAAACTTAGCACTTTTAAAATGATCAGGAACAAAAACTTCAGCTTTTTCAACGATGATATCACCACCAACAACAAGATCATTTAAAAAATGACCTTTCATTGTCATCTCACCTGACAATGTTGCCAGAATCATAGAACCATCATTATAATTGGCATTATCAAGATGAAATATCAAATCTGTCTCTAGACCATTAGAGATACGACCTGAAGCAGAAATTCTCCCCCCCTCAAACGAAGAAGCTGAAGCTTTCTCTATAAGGATATGATCACCATTCAATTTGCCTTCAAGCGTTATATTATTCAATCCTACATTTGTTTGTGAATCAAAAAAGCTACCGTCGCCTATAGAAATATTTCCTATCAATTGTGGCTTTGATAACGTTCCATTAAGAACTGTATCAATTCTTGCTGTACCCGTTATATGTGCACCACGCTTAGCTAATAAGAGATTAACAAAATCAAGAGGCATTATCCCTTTAACGTTTAATTTTGCCTCTGAACCATTAAGAGATACAGGCCCATGGACGGAAAGATCTAATCCTTTATCTCCAGTAGCTATCATATTTTCAATATGAAATGTCGATTTTTTATAAGAACCACGAGCATTTATATTGATTGACATTGGTCCTTTATGCGTCATAGCGGTTAAATTTTGACTAGAAAGCTCAAAATGAGCAGATGGATCCTTCATTATTCCACCAATATCAATTTTGCCTATCAGTGTCCCATCAAGCGCTTGTCCTGCAATAAAACCATTCGCCAAACGTGCAGATAAATTTTGCAAATTAATATGAAGATCAAGCGTATTTTTCTCTAGAGATACATGCCCCTGAGCTTGTGCTTGTACTCCTTCTCCTGTTAAATTTGCATTTAAAGTAAGATTTTGATCTACAGTGTTTCCCGTAGCAGAAAGAGAAAAAGGCATAATTTTTTTATCTTGAAAAGCAACGGTTGTCAGTCCCTCACCTTTTATATCGTACGTTATATCAGGTTTTTTTAAATGACCACGAATCATAACATGCCCTGTTACACTCCCTGCTGCTCCAAGATCTGCTTTCCACAGATTGACTAAAGTAGCAGGAAGCGCATTCATTGTAAGTTGCAAATTCAGGGTATCTTGAATATTCCCTGCTAAGATGATGTTGCCTCCATTTATTGCAATTCCTAATTCATTGATTGTCATTCCATCTTTATCAAAAGCAATTATGGATGGTTTCAGCAATGTTGCATGAAAAATGTGTTGTTTTAGATCCACAGTTTCAATTTGCACTTCTCGTTTTATACTGTCTGGAAGTTCCTCAACCATTAAACGACCAGAAAGCTGTGCATTGAGAGTATCATGCAACATCGCTTGGACAGTAAAAACCGTTTGTCCATTATTTCTATCGGCGTGAGCATTTAAACGATTGACCATTATCAAAGGTGTTTGAATATGTTCTGCATTGATAACTCCTTCAAACTGTGTCATGCCAAAAGGATCGAATATGTCAGCATCTATTGCCAATTTTTTTATTTTATTCTTGGAAAAATTCAAATGGCTAACATGCGCCTTCACATTGGTTTTTTGTCTGCCATTTTGTTCATCAAAAATAAAATCTCCTTTTACTTTTCCACTACCATCCTGCAAAAATAACGCTGAAAGTACGGAAATATCATCGGCATCAATATGCAACGCTCCTTTCAACCCCCCCCCAAGTTGTTGAGAAAGAGCACCCGTTATTTTTGCACTTCCCCCTCTAATATCGATATTTTCAAGTTTTCGAATTTTATGAGAATCTTTAAAAGAGGCCGATAAATGCAAAGGTTTCTTAGCAAAAATCCCTTCACCTTTTACCACCCCCGTTAAAGCAGTAACTGGTGCTGTATTATCTATAAGTGCATCTATGTTAAATGTTGTGTTTTGAAGTTTCTTCCCTACGATTAATGCTTCAGCAATATGAGCACGTGTATTTAGTTTTATATGGCTATTGCGCCCTCTCGCCGTACTTTCAATCGTAAGCGCACCGCTTATCTTTGGATCTAATTTGGACAAATCAGATATTTCAGCAGATAGATCCATTTTAGCGCTTTCATCTGAAAAATAACCATTAGCCTTTATGTTTGTATATTGATTTTTCAAATTAAAATGACGAAAAATGAAACCCTTCGTATTTCGAGTAGCACCACCTGAAAGAGTGATGTTTCCTTTGAATAAACGATCAAAAGACTGCACGCCTATTTTCATATCGTCAGCCATTCCTGATAATTGGAGATCAAAAATGCCACTCAATAAATTGATCGTTCCTTTGGCTTTAATATCTGCACTACCAGAAAGTGATTGTTTACTGAACACTTCCAAAGGAGTTAATGTTTGAGCTTTTAAACCGAGATCGCCTTTAAAAACAAAACCCTCCATTGTCCCTTTTAACCAAGAAGAAAAACCCTGAGCCGTAACACTCAGATCATGAATCAAAATTGGTTTATTCGAAACAATATCCGTATCTAAATGCACATGAACCGCTTGGCTTAAATTTTCTACTAACGCTCCCTTAATTTTTTTAACCCCTTGAAGCGTTCCTTTAACCTGAACACCAACATGACGAGAAGCTGCATTATCAAGATTTTCGCTTACTCCTCCCATATCAAAAATTGCATCGCGAATATAAATATTTTTATTGCTTAAATGACCTACAACCAACCGCCCATTCCAAGATTGTTGCCCTTCGCGACCATAGTCAATGTTCAAAGCAAGAGTATTCGCAGGTTTTGATACTTCCGATACAGGTAAATGAATAGACTCCTGTTCGTTATCAAGAGCCATTTTACCATCAACAAAAAGCCGCCGCAAAAATCCATCAGCGGTTATTTCAGCATTGGCTATAACATTCATTGCTTTGCTCTGAATAACCATCTGATCAAGGTGTGTCACACCTTCTTTTGTTCTTCTTGTCTTTGCTTTTAATGTTATATCAGATTCGAAGAGACTACGATATTGAGAAGGTATTAAAGGGCTCAGTGTTCCCTCTAGTTTCGTAGAAAAACTGTGTCCTTCTGGAACACTTGCAAGAATAACATTACCATCTAAAATAGAATGATGATCGGACTCTAAAGAAAGTTTGATAACCAAATCATCAAAAGTACCATCACCTTTCACGACGAGATTTAATGCTGGACGTTGTTCAATGTTAAAAATATTCGCCAAAATACCATTTTGTGGTTCGTTAGCAGAAATATCAATTTGAGCTGTACGATTACTATCAGATATCTTGGTGACAACAGAAAAAGAACCTGGTGCATCTAAACGATGCGCCGCTATATCGACATCAAAATTACCACTAGCCAAAGTGAGATTACCTTTTAATGACATATCAGCAGAAAAACCAAAAAGATTCTGTTCAAATGTCACATGTTGAGCTATAAGCGTATTGATAGAAAGAGCAAGCGGCAATTTTGGTAAAGAGAACTTGCCCGTCCCAAGGGAAGAAACAAAAGAAGAATTGCCTTGCGGTTTTCGTAAAAATGTAACCTGTTCTGCCGAAAGCTGGTTAATGTCCATCCGCCCTCTCAGCAACGCTAGACGATTCCAATCCATTTTAGCATTGGTAATTTTAAGCCAAACCCCTTTTTTATCACTGACAGTAATAGCATCAATTGATGTTTGAGAAGACAGTGTCCCTTGTATATTATGTAAACGAACTTGACGATTGGGCGTTGAAAGCTTTCGTTCAATTAAAGAAACAAACCATGAGCGATCATCTGTTTTCATTTCGCTAGAGGGAAGAGTATCTCCTCTTTGCGCAAAAACAAAACCACCCACCCCAAAAAACAAAAATACAAAGAAGAAAGCTGATAAATGTACACCTTTTTTCATTAAAATGCTTGCCCTATACCCACATAAAAACCAATGCGAGGATCACCCTTCTCTCTCTTTAAAGGAAAGGCTAAATCAACGCGTAAAGGACCAAGACCCGTCATATAACGACCTCCTATACCGGCTCCCCATTTAATTTTTTGAGAAAAATCAAAATT
>NZ_JBHIMK010000115.1:0-4734 GCF_042194085.1 Bartonella sp. MU70NMGDW | reverse complement strand
ATTCTTATACTCTAAAAACTGTGAAGTGCTTGCAAGTCTTATCACACTCGTTTGTTGGACATGATCATTTGTAACAATGCCTTCAAGCTCTCCACCCGTGTCTGACAAATACTCACTTATCCTTTGCATCATCACACGGGCGCTCGTATTCACACTGCTAGGCTGCTGTCCTTCGGACCAATCAATCAAATTATCTACGCGCGTATTATCCGCCGCTCTAAGCGACCAATCATAGATCGTTGACATCTCTCATAAATCCTAATTCCGGTAAAATGGTCCGTAAAACGCCCGCATGAATTGCGTCATCAAAGGATTATCATCATCACTCTCTTCTTCTTCCGAAGCCTCTTCTTGTGATGCTAATAATGCCCTTAAAACCTCTAACAAATTGTCTCTATTTCTAATGCCACCATGCGCTGTAGGACTTGCTCTATGAGGCTGCCCACCATACATCTGTAACACACGGTTGACAAAATCACTTGCACGCATAGCGTTGTTTCCACCATTCAAGCCAACCGCATTGCTCCCAACAATTTGCGCCGCATTGGCATGGGGATTTTGCAAAAGACGCGCGGCTCCTCCTGCGCCTTGTTGATGTGCTAAATACAACTCCGCTTCACTAGGGGCTCTTCCCAAAAGGCGGCTTAAATGATTGCGATTATCAAGTGTCAACCGCCCCATGGCATCTGCCGCTTGCATGGGGTCAAAACGATCCTGCAAACCATATTGTTTGGCGGTGCTATCGATAAATTGATACAAACCACCAGCAGAAGAGCGGGGATTCCTTGCATTCGGATTGCCTCCACTTTCCACTTGCGCAACACGGTACAAATAACTCTCTGGCAAACCATATCGCGCTGCCGTTTGCCGTATCGCTTGATTGACAGAAGGACTATAACGGGTCATAGCCTAATCTCCTCCCTTACTCAAATGCACTCAATAAATTCAATTCCTCCGTTGAGGCTTTTCCCCCACCTCCAAACAAAGCAGCAGAAAGCTTTTTGAACCATTCTTTTGTCGCATATCCCTTATGATGCGCGTTTACCATGCGTTGAATGAGAGCTACAATTTGATCATTCTTAATCTCTGTCCCCCCTGTTAACAATTTGACAACATCCTTTTCAATCCGTTGACGCTCTCTAAACGCCGCCTCTTTGAAAGGAATCCAAGCTGCCTTCCCAGCAGCTTTTGCTAATTGTACAGCTGCATCACGTTTACCCGTTGGCATACTGACATTATGCGTAAAAGATATCTTTTCATCCGCTACACGACCTGGTATTCTATTATAAAAATCTGCATAATCGGCTTCTTTTTCGACAACCTTCTTGACCGCAGAAGCTTTATCGGCTCCATAAATCTTTGCAAATCGTTTATACAGATCATTCGTACCAAAAATTTCCTTTGCCGTGGACACTTCGTCTTTTGTTTGACCCATGCCTTGTAAAAGTTCTGCCCTTGAGCCCTTTTTAAAGTATTCTTGTTGTGCCTTTGGTAATTCATCAAAGATTTTACTGAACTCATCCTTATTAACCGACTTGCTAAGGACTTTTTCTCCTTCGCCCATAGCATCTACACGTGCACTATATTGATGATACAATGCCCGCCCTTTCTTATATTCAGACGATATATCATCCATAATCTCTAACAATTTTTTCCGGATACCTACTAAGGTACGAACTTTGCTATCATCTCCCATTTTTCTCGCTGTATCTGTCATAAAACGAAGTTTACGCTGCGTTTCATGAAGAATCCCCATGTTCGGTTTTTCTTTAAGGAGACTAAATTTTTGAGAAGAAAAAGGACTGACTTTATTCCCACCACTCGTGAACTCCTTTAACCCTTCGTCATAAGCTTGTTTAAAATAGGGGCGCTCCATTAATTCATTAAGCGCGCCATAATATTTTTCTCCTATCGGCGTTTTCTTGGCTATATCGTAAAGACTCTCTGTCGCTGCTTCCCTACTCGCGATAAGATCATCTTTTAAACCTGTGACATTTTGACGAGGAACAAAGTGTTCATCAGCAGCTTGATGAATACGCTCCCCTCCTTCCAGCGCTCTCTGCCCAGCTCTTTTAGTCAAATCAAGATAAGCTCCTTGATTTCTTTTCGCGATATCAAAAACAAGATCCTGTAAAAAAGGACTATGATCAGCTACGTAATCGGTAGGAACTGCTTTTTTAAAAGATTCTCCTAGCTCTTCAGAAGCTTCATTGCCTAAATGTTTACTGATTGCTCTTAACGTGTCTGTTGCAACACCTTGCTTATGAGAAGGAGAAAGAAGTCTTCGTATTCCGCTTACCGGATAACCAGCCAAATGACCTAAAGCACTTCCAACCAATGCCCCGCCCGCTCCTAAACCTGCACCAGATAACGTACTTGTAAGTGTATTACCAAGCCCTTCGCCTTCTCCTGCGCCATGTAATGCACCAGATGCCGCTCCTACTTTAAGCAAATGAGGTAATGTTGTTTTGTTCGTGATGCCTAAAAATGGACTTGCAAATCGACTTGGGGGTAACTGACCTGCTTTCAAAAATGCTTGACCTAATTTTGACCCCGCCACATTCCTTGCAAGTGTAGGCGCTACAAAGCGTGCTCCTGAGGCTAACAATCCTCCCCCTAAAGTCGCAAGTGAAGGGATTGCCGACCCTAAAGCATTTCCAGCAAAAGAAGTCCAATAATGTTGATCACTCATCCTACGATAATAATCACGTAGTCTATTGGCTTCTTTCTCATATTTTTCTATGGTTTTCTTATCTCCAGTCCAATAGTTGTAAAGCCCCTTCAAAAAAGCACTTATTGCCAACTGATCATCAGAATCACGTCCTGCCGCTGTAATCCCCGCAATCTCATCATCTAAATTAAAACTCAAACCATGCTTTAAAGAATTCCAAAAGGCTTCACTTTCACTTATTTCGGGATGTTCTGCTTCTTCCTCATAAGAATGGTTGTTATAGTCTGATATGTGTCCAATAATAGGATATTGATCATCATTCCAAATCTGACTATTTGAAGAGCGTTTATTATAATCTGTTATATGTCCAATAATAGGATACTGATCATCATTCCAAACCTGACGTTTTCCAACGTTATCATTCTTATGATTAAGCATTTTAGTATCTCTTTATTCTAATATTACCATCTGCATCTTGAATTTTTGTTCCTATCTCAAATTTAGCGCTCTCTTTGGGACTGGATACCTTCACAAACTCCATAACGCCTTTTTTCTGAGTATTATATTTATCAGAGATTTCTTGAGGGGTTATCTTCCCCGTCATCCAATCATGCAAATCAGTTTTCTGAAGCTTATTTAAAGCATTAAATGTTATTTCAAGATTTTCTAAAGTTTTCAGTAGCCCTTTTGTATTACGCGCAGAATCTAAAGAACCAAAGGTTGCTACCATCGTCCGACTTTCGTAATCTGATATAGGACCAACACTAAGACTTCCTCTAGGATCCATCGATTTTAAGCTCTCAAATACCGCCTTTAAAGCACCACCCTTAATCGTATCAAATAAATTTTCTAATTCATTCGCAGGAGTTCCTCCAATTCCACGCGTAGCCCACGCCTTAAACCCGTTAATCTTATGTTTGCGAATGAGTGCAATCGAATCACGAATAGCATCTATCCCAGCGTTCATCTGATGTTTTGTGGCAATAATATTTTTTTGCTTTTTACCCTCCCACTCTTTCTGTGCTTGTAGCTTCTGATTATACTCCAATGCCTGTAGAGTCCCTGACATCGGTCTCTGTCCACGTTCACCTGTCTCTGGATCGGTATACCATTCATGCCCCGCAAGTAGTTTAGGAGTATCACCACCTGTTAGCAATGCACTAAGCATTTGAGGATTCCGTGCCATGACAGCAGCTTCTTCTTCACTGTAGCCTTTGGATTTCAGATACTCGACGGTCTGATTAACCTGTCCTCTTTTTTCTCTTTCCATATCACCACGACGAAGATTCATAGCTGCATTCGCTAAACTTTGTGATATCGTCCCATCTGATAATGCATAACCAATCCCATAATCCGATAATCTTTGTAAAAACTCAGGACTACGCAAATAATCCCAAAAACTCTGTTGAGAACCAGTATCTTGCTGAGGAACAGTATTCTGTTGTGGCTGTGCAACTTGCTGTTGTTCTACCGGTGCAATAGGCTCTGGTAATTGAGACTGCTTTGGTTTCAATGATGCCAAATCTGAAATTGCATTAGGCAAAGGTTCCATATCCTTCGATAAACCTAAAGGGTTTGGTTGTGAACCAAAGGTCGCTACTGGTAAAGAAGGAACTGAAGACGGTACATCTGGTTTTCTGCCTGCCGATCTTAAAGACGAACTTACATCTGGTAAAGGTGAAGTATTTTTAGCTAAACCTAAAGGATTTGATTGTGAACCAAAAGTTGCTATAGGGGAAGAAGGGGTTAAATAAGGTAAATTATTTGCCTGTTGTTTGGCGTCTTCTAGATCGTTGAAACGTATACGTGGTACATATTGGCTCATTACATGCATAGACTTAAGAAGTCTTGATAAAATGTTATCGTTACTATTTTGCATAACTACCTCACTTTTTTCCTGCAAAACCAGAAATACCAGCTAAAATCCCTATAGCGTTCTTCCAAGGGTCGTTGCCTTGCATCATAGAGGCTGTATTATTATTCGTCGTCGTGCCGTAATTCCTTGCAAAGCCATGACCGGCGTTCATAAGCATATTCAACCTATTCCAGCCGCTATTGTCTTG
>NZ_JBHIMK010000114.1:0-4761 GCF_042194085.1 Bartonella sp. MU70NMGDW | reverse complement strand
CCACAGGGGGAAGGAAAACTTTCTCAGTTTGACAGAATAGAATTATATCTCAAAGATCAATTAATTTCAGAGCTAAAGGTAAAATGAATCATCAAATACTGACCTTTTTCATTGTTTCATTTTTTTTAGTCATCTCACTTAATTTTAGTCATCTTACTGGGGCCGAATATGGCCCTTATCATCGCTAAGACAACGAGATTAGGAAGAAAGAACGCATTTGTAAACGTTTTAGGATTGTGTACAGCAACATATGTGCATGAGACATTTTCCATACCTAAGTGTATCAGCGCTCATTCTCAACAACAAAACACTATTTTTTTAGTAAAATTCATGGGTGGCAGCACTTTATTATACATGGGCTTTAAATCGATTAAATCTGGAAAACACAGCTTAAATTCAAAACAATATCAACGAATGAAAAGAGTGCTATTGGTAAAACAAAACTTTTCACCAGCTATATGGACGGTTTTTTGACACAAATACTAAATCCCAAAGTATCAATATTTTATATAACGGACTTCCCGAAATTTTTGTCTTCTGGCGGTGGAATTAAAAAAGGCTTTGAACTTGTCACAATACATTCTTTCAACATCTTTGCATGGTTTACTTTAACGACCATTTTTATATCATTTGCCAGCTCCGCTTTAAAAAGCGGCGGATAAAAGGTGCGATTAATATAGCGACAGGAACAATTTTATCTTTTGATAACAAATTGCAAAGCTAATAGAGCAATCTTTTCCTGATTCTGTCTCTCACGATGAATAGCTCAACCTCTAACAGAGCTTATACAATCCTCAGTTTTTTTCTTTGTATAACTGAATTGCGCTGCATTTCTTTATCATAGTCTCAAGGATTTTTGTGTAAACGATGTGAATTTCTCGCAACCTTTTATAAAATGTTATCACTATCTAAACAAAATCCTTATTCATCACTTTAGAAAAAATAAGCTATGATATTCCTCTTTTCGTTTATGAAACAAAAAAGTGATTTTAAAAATCATTTTAAATTTCTATCATTAAGAACTGTTTCTTAAACTAAGATGAGAACCTTTGAGCGCTATTTGAGCCAAAATTAAAACTCTCACCATTATGAATAATAACAATTAAAAACTCCCTATTCAAATATCTGTTACGTTATTTAAGAGGAAAACATCCTCTTTTTTCAAAACCATATTCTTGTCTTTATCCACACAAAATTATAAAAAACGTTTTTTTCCTTTACACCTCATTTATATCATGCTTCGATACAGAATGATGCATTTTTTAGTGTAATTTAACCTCAAAATAATTAAAGGGAACCCCCAAAAAATGAACTGTAAACAAAATTTAAAAGATGGTCCTAAGATAAAACTACAACGTGGCTTGGATAACCGTCACGTACAACTTATAGCCCTCGGTGGAGCTATTGGAACAGGTCTCTTCATGGGATCAGGAAAAACAATTAGTGTGGCAGGACCTTCCATCATACTCGTTTATGCGATTATTGGATGTGCCCTATACTTTGTAATGCGTGCTATGGGAGAATTATTGCTTTCTAATTCACAATACCGGTCCCTTATTGATTTTTCAACCGATATGCTAGGACCGGGAGTCGCTTTCTTTGTGGGCTGGAACTATTGGTTAAGCTGGGTTGTAACTGGAGCTGCAGATATTATTGCTATCATTAACTATATGCATTTCTGGTGGCCAACACTTAATCCATGGATTGTTGTTTTTGCTTGCATTGGTTTCTTTTTAATCCTTAACCTCCTTGCCGTAAAATTTTTCGGTGAACTTGAATTCTGGTTTGGTCTTATCAAAGTCGTAGCAATTTTGGCATTAGTTATTGTTGGATTCTATATGATCGCTACAGGCTTTACCTCTCCAAATGGTACTGTTGCCTCTCTTAACCATGTATGGAACGATGGAAATATCTTCCCGCGAGGAATTACAGGTTTTTTTGCTGGATTTCAAATTGCCATTTTTTCTTTTGTTGGTATAGAAATTGCTGGAACAACGGCAGCTGAAGTTAAAGAGCCTAAAAAAGTTCTCCCTAAAGCAATTAATGCAATACCAGTGCGTATTGTACTCTTTTACATCCTTTCTCTAGCTGTGATTATGTCCGTTACACCTTGGAATCAAATCGTTCCAGAAAAAAGTCCCTTTGTCTCCATGTTTTGGCTTGCAGGCATTCCAATAGCTGCTGGTTTGGTCAATTTTGTTGTTCTCACCTCCGCTGCCTCTTCAGCAAATAGTGGTATTTTTTCGACTAGCCGCATGATATACGGGCTTGCAACACAAAAAGGTGCTCCTCCAATTTTAGGGAAGCTTTCCAAATACCATGTTCCAGCCAATGCTCTGTTCTTTTCCTGCCTATGTATTTTAGTAGGATACACAATTGCATCATCATCTCCAAGCATCATAAGTGCTTTTACAATTGTGACGAGCATTTCAGCGATTGCATTTTTATTCGTATGGTCCGTCATTTTGATTAGCTATATTGTGTATCGTCGCAATCACCCTCATCTACATGCTGAATCCGTCTACAAAATGCCGGGAGGTGTTATTATGTGCGGAATCGTGTTAGTTTTTTTTGCTTTCATGCTCTATTTGTTGACATTAGAACATGATACCCTAACAGCTTTAAAATACAGTATCTTTTGGTTTATTTTCTTAGGTATAATGTATTTTATATTTATAAGAAAAAAAATCGCTCCAAAGAACAAATAAAATCTATACAAAACATCTCAAAAAAGGGTAACTAAAGTTACCCTTTTTCTACTTAACCTCCTCCTCACACATCAAAAGACGAGAGTTCCTCGCAAGTCTGGGTTTGTAAACAATCCAACTTTGTTAAGGGGGATGCTGCTAACCACTTTATATGGTTCACCTACATAAGGCTCTACGGGCTAGCCCCGCCCTAAATACCCCCCTACATTCTAAAAATACTTAATGTGTAAAATTTTATATGCTTTATATCACTACCCTAAACAACAGTATTTTACTGCATTATAGGATAAGAAACGCGCTATTCTGTAAAGAATTCTCTATAAACTTCACTGACATTGTTTACTAATAAAACATGAGATTTTATCTAAAACCGCCCTCCTAAAATTTATATTCAATTTTTTATCAAAATTAAAAATACAGCTCTAAACAGGATATATCTTAGTAGCTATCTACAATAAAATATATTCTATGAAAATATTTTTCTATTTATAATAAATATTTATAATATATGTATAAAACATAAAAAGTATAATATAATTTATATTTTAGTTCTTGTTTATAAAGTAATTATTCCATTAATTCATAATGTTTTTCTTTGTTCACATATAGTCATAGAAAAAAATTCCTTTACTCCTTAACCATAGTGTGTTCCGATAGAATGGATTACCTTTTTTAGGATAATTTTTATTTAAAAATAACTTAAGGGGAACTTCCCAAAAATGAATGAACAAAATTTAGAAAAAAAACCTAAGAAAAAATTGCAACGTGGGCTAGATAATCGCCACATCCAACTTATAGCCCTGGGTGGAGCTATTGGAACAGGTCTCTTCATGGGATCAGGAAAAACAATTAGCGTCGCTGGTCCTTCAATCTTATTAGTTTATGCTATTATTGGTTGCGCTATATACTTCGTAATGCGTGCTATGGGAGAATTACTGCTTTCTAATACGCAATATCGATCTTTTATTGATTTTTCAACCGATCTTCTTGGTCCAAGTGTTGGATTTTTTATCGGCTGGACATATTGGTTGTGCTGGATTGTAACCGGAACTGCTGAAATTATTGCTATTGTTAGTTATACGCACTTTTGGTGGCCTGAACTCAATTCGTGGATTCCTGTTCTCATAGGTATCCTTTCCTTTTTAATATTTAACCTCGTAGCCGTAAAACTATTTGGCGAACTCGAATTTTGGTTTGGCCTTATCAAAATCCTAGCAATTTTAGTATTAATTATTGTAGGATTTTACATGATCTTTACTGGCTTTATCTCCCCGAACGGCACCGTTGCCTCCCTTGGCAACATATGGAACGGCGGAAATATCTTTCCTCGAGGCATTACAGGATTTTTTGCCGGATTTCAAATTGTTATTTTTGCTTTTGTTGGCATTGAACTCGCTGGAACAGCTGCAGCTGAAGTCAAAGAACCACAAGAAGTTTTGCCCAAAGCTGTCAATTCGATACCAATCCGTATTATTTTCTTTTATATTTTCTCTCTCATTGTGATTATGTCCGTCACTCCTTGGAATCAAATCATTCCAGAAAAAAGCCCATTTGTAACGATGTATGCACTTATTGGTATTCCAACCGCTGCTGGTTTGATGAACTTTGTTGTTCTAACAGCTGCCGCATCTTCAGCCAATAGTGGTATTTTTTCTACCAGCCGCATGATATACGGTCTCGCAGCGCAAAAGGGAGCACCTAAATTTTTAGGAAAACTTTCTAGCAACCGCGTTCCAGCCAATGCATTACTCTTTTCCTGCTTATGCATCTTATTAGGTTATGCAGTTTTATCGCTATCACCAACAATCATAAGTGCTTTTACAATTGTAACCACAATCGCAGCAATTTTGTTTATATTTGTATGGTCTATAATTTTAATCAGCTATATTGTCTATCGTCGCAACCGTCCTCTCCAACATGCCGTATCTCCTTATAAAATGCCTGGAGGTATTTTTATGTGTTGGACTCTTCTAATCTTCTTTGCATTCATTATTTATTTATTGTCATTAGAAGCTGATACTGCCATAGCTTTAAAATACACTCCAGCGTGGTT
>NZ_JBHIMK010000113.1:0-4794 GCF_042194085.1 Bartonella sp. MU70NMGDW | reverse complement strand
GTGATAGGTAAAGAATAAGCGTTTGATAAGAGTAATATAGGCATTGAATTCACTTGATAATTATTTTCAAATCTGTACAATACGAGGTATATATTTATGACAATTTTTGGTGCATATGACGGGGGTAAATAGAGATGAAAAGCTTTGTTCGACAATTAGAAATGCTTGTGATTTTAGGGGGAGCACTGCTTTTATCTGGTTGTAAAATTGATGTTATACAGCCATCAGGTTATGTTGCACGTCAACAGCTCATTTTGATAGTTGTTTGTGTGGTGGTGATGCTTTGTGTTGTCATCCCAGTTATGGTGAGTGTGGTATTTTTAGCTATAAAATATCGTGCATCGAATATGAAAGCGGACTATTCTCCTGATTGGGCGCATTCAAATAAAATTGAAGCGTTGATGTGGGGTATTCCAATTGTAATTGTAATGGTTTTAGGTTCATTAACAGCTTATTATACTTATAAGCTGGAACCTACAAATCCTCTCCCAGTGGAAGTTGTAGGTGAAGGAAAGCCATTACAGATAGATGCCGTTTCTCTTGATTGGAAATGGCTTTTTATTTATCCTGAATATGGTGTTGCATCGATTAATGAGATTTATGCACCTGAAGGGCGTCAAGTTTTATTGCAATTGACGTCAGAGAATTCTGTCAATGCTTTTTGGGTCCCCAAACTGGGTACAGTTCTTTACGCTATGCCGCAGATGAATGCTAAGTTGCATTTGGTCGCTGAAGAGCAAGGAGTATTCAAAGGAACCTCAGCAAATTACAGTGGTGATGGTTTTTCGAGTATGCGGTTTAAGTGGCATTCTGTGTCTTTGCAGGACTTTGAGGATTGGATTGTAAAAGCTCGGGCTAATGGTCGAGTACTTGATCGTGCATCTTATCGTCAACTTTCTATTGCGCCTCGTATGGGTGATATTGCTGCGAAGAAAAAAGATGCTGAAGTTCGTTATTTTGCACCTGTGGAGAAGCGCCTTTACTATCGTGTTGTTAATCGATGTGTCGATGAAAATACGGTATGTAATGAGGATTTAATGAAACGTGCTGCTGCTCAGACGCTATGGGGTGCACTATGTTCAGTATTTGATCCTGATGTTATTTAAAGAATCAGTAAAGAAAGAGCCCTTTTAACATAAGGTTTCTTTTAAACTTGAATTTCATTTGAAATGGGTTGAGAAATGTTTGGAAGACTTACAGATCCTACGGCAGGTGCTTTTCATGCACTTGCACATGAGCCGATCGTTTTATACACGTGTATTGCGATTGTTGTGGTTGGTTTAATTGCTGTTGTTGCTCTAACAGCACTTGGGTGGTGGGGGATTCTATGGCGAAATTGGATTACAACTGTTGACCATAAACGCATAGGCATTATGTACATAGTTCTTGGAATTATTATGCTTGTTCGCGGTTTTGCGGACGCACTCATGATGCGAACACATCAAGCTTTAGCTCTTGGGAGTGAAAGTGCAGGTTATTTGCCACCTGACCATTTTGATCAAATTTTTTCGGCGCATGGCACTATCATGATTTTTTTCATGGCTACGCCTATTTTATTTGGTCTTTTTAATTATCTTATACCGCTTCAAATTGGTGCGCGTGATGTTGCTTTTCCCTTTGCAAATAATCTAGGTTTTTGGATTACGGCTGCAGGGGCAATATTGATTAACATATCCCTAGGTGTTGGGAATTTTGGTCGTGGTGGCTGGTTGATGTATCCACCTTTTACAGAATTGCAAACGAGTCCAGATACAGGGGTAGACTATTATTTATGGTCACTTCAACTTTCTGGTATAGCGACAACAATGGGGGCGGTCAATTTTGTTGCGACTTTGATTAAGATGCGTGCTCCTGGGATGACGATGATGAGAATGCCTGTTTTTTGTTGGAGCGCTTTTGTTAGCAATGTCCTTATTTTAGTTATTTACCCTGTCTTAACTGTAGCATTTGCACTCTTGGCATGCGATCGTTATTTGGGCATGAATTTCTTTTCTAATGTTGGTGGCGGAAATCCGATGGTATGGATTAACTATGTTTGGGTTTTTGGTCATCCTGAGGTTTATGTTTTGGTTGTTCCTGCTTTTGGAATTGTTTCTGAGGTTGTATCAACTTTTTCTTCAAAACGCCTCTTTGGTTATACTTCGATGATATGGGCCATGTTGGTTATTTTGATTCTTTCGCTTCTTGTTTGGGGACATCATTTCTTCACAATGGGTGGCGGTGAAGCTGTGAATACTTTCTTTGGTATTGCGACAATGATTATTGCTGTTCCAACAGGTGTAAAAGTCTTTAATTGGCTGCTAACTATGTATAAGGGGCGGATTCGCTTTGAGCCTCCAATGCTTTGGTGCATGGGAATGATTTTTACCTTTGTTGGTGGTGGATTAACCGGTGTTTTATTATCTATTGTACCAGCTGATTGGCAGTTTCATAATTCGTTGTTTTTGGTAGCGCATTTCCATCATACAATTATTGGGGGTGTCGTTTTTGCGTACTTAGCGGGGATTGCATTTTGGTTTCCAAAAGTTTTTGGTTATAAACCAAATCGAGCATTGGGTATTGCATCTTTCTGGTGTTGGTTCATTGGTTTTTACCTTGCTTTTTTCCCAGTCTATGCACTTGGTTTAATGGGTGGTACGCGTCGTCTCCAGCATTATATGGAACCTAGTTGGCAACCGATGTTTATGATTGCTGCATTGGGTGCTTTTATTATTTTGCTTGGTATCCTTTGTTTTGTGCTGCAAGTTGTTTTGGCGATTTGGTACGGTATTAAACATAAGGGACGTTTACCTGTAACATTAAATGATTCTTGGGGTGATGCACGGACTCTTGAATGGTCTATCTCTTCACCGCCTCCTTCTTACAATTTTGCAATAGTTCCGAAAATACAGTCTGATGATGCTTATTGGAATATGAAGAAAAGTGGTTATCAACGTCCTACCAGTGGATTTACAAAAATTCATATGCCATCCAATACATCGGCTGGAATTATTGCGGGATTCTTCTCATTAGTTGTTGGTTTTGCGCTTGTCTGGCATATTTGGTGGCTTGTTGCGGTCGGCTTGATTGGTTTTATTGCAACGCTTGTGTGTCATTCATTAACAGGTGACCATCATGGTTATTATATTCCGGCTGAAGAAGTACAAAAAACTGAAGATGCCTTTACAGCTGTTCTTAAAGAACAAGGAGTGACAGTATGAGTGCAGTAACAATGAATAAAGTGAGTGCTGTGGATGAACATCACCACGATAATAGTTCGGTAATGACGTTTGGTTTTTGGGTCTATATTCTCTCAGATTTGATCCTGTTTTCGACACTTTTTTCAAGTTTTGCTGTTTTTTCTGCTTCTTATGGTGGTGGTAAGGCGGGCAATGAGTTTATTGATTTAAAATTTGTTTTGGTTGAGACTGCTTTCTTGTTGTTTTCATCCGTCACTTATGGTTTTACAATGGTACAAGCACATAAAAATAACATCAGTGGTGTGCGTTTATGGATGGCTATTACCTTTGTATTTGGGTGTTGCTTCATTGGTATGGAACTTTACGAATTTCATGAACTTTTGGGTGAGGTCTTTTATTACGATCCAAATGCTTATGCTGGTATTGATCCTGCGACGGGTTTACAGCTTTTTGGACGGGAGATTCTCTCTGCTTATTGGTCAGCATTTTTTGCTTTGGTTGGCACCCATGGACTTCACGTAAGTGTTGGTCTTCTTTGGATGGTTGTGATGTTTTTTCATCTTCGTCGTAATGGCTTGGATCAGAACAATAAAACACGTTTAGCATGCCTTTCCATTTTTTGGCATTTACTTGATATTGTATGGGTTGGTGTTTTCACCATGGTTTATCTATTAGGAGCGTTGTGATGAGCATGCAAAATGAAACACATGGTCCCAGTACTGGTTCCTATTTGGTCGGCTTTATTCTGGCTGTATTTTTCACCCTAGGTTCTTTTGTTCCTGTGATGTATGGAATGATGGAAAGTTGGGCAGTTAGTACAAAAGTTGTGTATCTTATTGGGATGGCTATCATTCAGATTATAGTACAAATTGTTTTCTTTTTGCACTTGAACTCTGGTCCAGATGCCAAGTGGAATTTAAGCGCATTGTGGTTTGCTGCTATTTGCGTTTTTGTTATTATTGGGGGAACTTGGTGGGCTATCTCTCATTTGAATTATAATATGATGGGTGGTTCAGGACGTGTTATTGAACCGGAAATATCAAGTAGAGATGGTTCTTCAGTATCTGAGCAGTTATCAAACAAAGATATATCCGTAAGAAAACAGCCAGAAAAGATACAGGGCTCAGAAATGCCTATGGAGCAGGGGGGGCTAAGTACGCAGTCTCCTGTGGAGTAGTTGTTAGAAATATCTGTGGGAGCTGATGCGGCATGTATCAGCTCTTACAAGAAATTCGTAGGATATTAAAGAGAGGGGTAGGTACAAGATATCAGTGGAATGAGTATCATGATTTTGAATGTACTTTTATTTTAAAAGAGAAATTCCATGGAGTATTTAGTCAAGCCTTAATTTTTGAGATAAATAGCTGTTTGTAGGATATACAAAAAGTGATATTTATACAATTTACTACAAAGAAAGAGAATGTGAGAAACAAGTTTTTATGTTGTGTGAGATAAAAGCTACGAGGCGGTAACGTTTTTATGATTTACAGGATTTATATTAAAGATAGCATTAAAGTTATTTGTAATAATAATATGCCATTGAAATCAAAAATTTAGAGAATAATCAGAAAACTTAATGAAAACCGTTGCAATGACAGTTATTGGTGCTGGTTCT
>NZ_JBHIMK010000112.1:0-4807 GCF_042194085.1 Bartonella sp. MU70NMGDW | reverse complement strand
CATGATGCTATTGTTTACGGGCAGGTAGCGCAGACGAAGGCTGACCAAGGGATTGCAATCGGCTTAACTGCTTTAGCTGGTCGTAGTAGAAATACTAAAAATAGCATTGCAATCGGCTCTTCTCTAACCGATAGTTATGATGAAAAAGAGAGAACAGTTTCATTAGGTGATTTTTCAATAGCCTTCGGTAGTAAAGCACATAGTTATGCAAATGAAGCGATTGCTATGGGATACAATGCATATGCAGAGGAGCAGGCGTTGCAGGGAATTGCTATAGGCGCTAGCTCTAATGTGACGGTTGCGAAAGGTGTTGCTCTAGGAAGCAATTCTGTATCTGATAGGGCTGCAGGCGTTCCAGGATATACTTCTATACTGCAGGGTCCGGCAAAAAACACTGAAGCGCAATGGAAAAGTACGATGGGTGCCGTTAGTGTTGGTAATTCTAGTAAGGGCGTAACGCGGCAGATTACAGGTGTAGCAGCTGGTAGTGAATCTTCCGATGCAGTAAATGTTATGCAGTTAAAAGACTTAGAAAGTGTCGTAAGAAATGGCGGTTGGAAGCTATCTGTTGGGGGTAAGGATGGTAAGACCGTTATCATGGACAGCGCGGTAGATTTTTCCGCTGGAAGTGCAAATCTTCAGGTTACAAAGGGCAAAGATGACAATAATATAAAATTTGATCTAGCTAAGGATATTGCAGTCAATAAAGTAAATGCAGGAAGCAGTACCTTAGACGCAACGGGCTTAGTGATTGCCAATGGTCCGAAAATAACCACCGGAGGTATCGATGCTGGGGGTAAAAAGATTACAGGAGTGTCGGATGGTATTGGAGCGAACGATGCAGTTAATTTTTCACAGTTGAGCAAAACCAAAGAGAGTCTTTCGTTCACAGCGAGAAATCTGGAAACGGCTATGGCGAATACATCAAAATATTTTGGTGGTAAAACTGATGTACTAAAAGGGATTCCACCTAGCTATGCTGTTCAGAATCAGACGTATGGAAATATAACAGATGCTTTTGTAGCGGTTGATAGTTCTTTTAATGAAATGAAAGATAATATTAACAAACAGGTTGCTGATGTAAGAGACAGTATTCTTGTTAAGAAAGATGAACAGACAGGTCTTATTACTATTGGTAAGAATCTAAATAAACTATTTGACCTTGATTTTAGCGGCCCTAAAGGCGAACCTCGGATCATTTCAGGTGTGAGCGCTGAAATGCTTTCGAAAGAGTCGACGAAAGCAGTAAATGGCTCACAGCTTTTTGAGACAAACGAT
This sequence comes from Bartonella sp. MU70NMGDW, assembly GCF_042194085.1. Classification (NCBI taxonomy): domain Bacteria; kingdom Pseudomonadati; phylum Pseudomonadota; class Alphaproteobacteria; order Hyphomicrobiales; family Bartonellaceae; genus Bartonella; species Bartonella sp. MU70NMGDW. The sequence goes on along the minus strand of NZ_JBHIMK010000112.1, from coordinate 3,529 downwards.
AAGGTTGCAACATATTTTGGTGGTGGTGCTAAATATGAAGGTGGCGCGTGGACCGCTCCTAGATTCACGGTTAAAACCTTCGATGCTGATGGTGGATTTAAAGATAAGGATTATCCTAATGTAGCGAGTGCTTTTGCAGGTGTTGGTACTTCTATCACAAATGTTAAAAAAGAGATTACCAATCAGATTACTGATGCGAAAAATAATTCTTTGCAATGGAGCGAGGCTGAAGGTGCCTTTGTAGCGCAGAATAGAGTGTGGGATGAAAGTGACAAACGTTATAGCTATATAAATGAAAAAATTAAATATCTTGCAGATGGAGATATTTCTGCTAGCTCAGCAGACGCCATAAATGGCTCTCAGCTTCATACATTGGGCACTGGAGTTGCTACGTCTTTAGGCGGTAACGCTAAGTATGAGAATGGCGCATGGACCGCTCCTACATTCACGGTCAAGATCTTCGATGCTGATGGTGGATCTAAAGATAAGGATTATCCTGATATAGCTAGTGCTTTTGCAGGTGTTGGCAGTTCTATCACAAATGTTCAGAATAAATTGACTGAACAGGTTAATAATGTGATTACCAAAGTGGAAAGTGAGAGCTTTGTTCAGCAAGATAAGACAACGAGTCGTCTCACTATTGGTGCAAAAGTAGGTGGCGCAGAAATCAATATTGCAAATGAAAGCGGTGCGGATCGGATAATTTCTGGTGTTGGGGAAGCAAAGAACAATAATGACGCTGTTAACAAAAGCCAGCTTGATAGCAATATCAAGAATGTCAATGATAATGTCACAAATAAGTTTAGCGAACTTACTAAAAACATAACGAATATTACTCAGCAAGTTAAAGGTGATGCTTTGTTATGGAACGATAAAGCTAATGCCTTTGTAGCACGTCATGAAAAGAGCAAAGAAGAAAAAGGCAGAGCTGTAAGGACACAAGAAAACAGTAGAATTACGTTCCTTGCCAATGGTGAGATTACCGCTAATTCAACAGATGCTGTCACGGGTGGTCAGCTTTATTCGCTGAACGAACAACTTGCAACCTATTTTGGTGGAGGTGCTGGTTATGATGAGCAAGGACAATGGAAAGCACCAAGTTTTAAGGTTAAGGCAGTTAAAGATGATGGTAAATCTGAAGAGATAGACTATGGCAATGTGGCGGATGCTTTGGCTGGAGTTGGTAATTCTTTCACAAATATTAGAAATGAGATCAGCAAAGAGATTAATAATGAGATTGCCAATGTGAAAGGTGATAGCCTTGTTAAGAAAGATGCAAATACAAATCTCATCACTATTGGTAAAGAAGTAGAAGGCAGTGAAATCAATATCGCTAATAGTAGCAAAGCAGATCGAACTCTTTCTGGTGTGAAGGCAGCAACGAAGAATAATGAAGCGGTTAATAAAGGTCAGCTAGATAAAGGTTTAAAGGATCTTTCTACCAGCCTTCAGTCTGATGATTCAGCCGTTGTTCACTACGATAAAAAAGATGGTGATAATGGCGGCATTGATTACACGAATGTAACTTTAGGTAAAGGTAAGGATAAGGCATCTGTAGGTTTGCATAATGTTGCCGATGGTCAGATTGCCAAGGATTCACATGATGCAATCACGGGTGGTCAGATTAATAAAATCGGTGAGGATGTAGCTAAGTTTTTAGGTGGAGAAGCATCCTTTAAAGATGGAGCTCTTACACAGCCAACGTATAAATTATCTTACATTGCCAAAGATGGAAGTGTAACAGAGAGTGCCTTTCAAGGTGTTGGAACCGCTTTTGCAGGCCTTGATGCAAATATCAAGAATGTGAATGCGCGGATTAAGGAAGTTTCTGAAGGAGTAGCACAGGATTCTTTGTTATGGAGCAAGGAAGCCAATGCCTTTGTAGCGCGTCATGAAAAGAGCAAAGAAGAAAAAGGCAGGGCTGTAAGGACACAGGAAAACAGTAGAATTACGTTTCTTGCCAATGGTGAGATTACCGCTAATTCAACGGATGCTGTCACGGGTGGTCAGCTTTATTCGCTGAACGAACAACTTGCAACCTATTTTGGTGGAGGTGCTGGATATGATAAAGAAGGCAAATGGAAAGCACCGGATTTCAAGATCAAGCAGTTTGGTGAGGATGGTACTTCTTTTGACAAGAACTATACGAATGTAGCGGATGCACTTGCAGGTGTTGGAAGTTCTATCACGAATGTTCAGAATAAATTGACTGAACAGGTTAATAATGTGATTACCAAAGTGGAAAGCGAGAGCTTTGTTCAGCAAGACAAAACAACGCATAGTCTCACTATTGGAGCTGCAGTAGAAGGTAGTGAAATCAACATAGCCAACAAGACTGGTACGGATCGGACTCTTTCTGGTGTTAAGAAAGCAACACAAAATAATGAAGCTGTTAACAAAGGTCAGCTTGATGAAAGTTTAGAGAAGCTTTCTAACAATCTTCAATCAGATGACTCGGCTGTTGTCCACTATGATAAAAAAGAGGGTGATAATAACACTATAAATTATGCGAGTGTGACTTTAGGAAAAGGTGTAAATTCTGCTGCTGTAGCACTTCACAATGTTGCCGATGGTCAGATTGCCAAGGGTTCACATGATGCAGTCACGGGTGGACAGCTTCATGTCATCACAGATGATTTCTCAAAGATTTTAGGTGGCGATGTATCTTTTGATGGCAAAAACTTTAAAGGACCAACCTACAAGTTATCCAAGGTTGATGCAGATGGTAAGATAACAGACAGTTCTTTTAATAATGTTGGTAGTGCATTTACTGGTCTTGATGATAATATCAAGAATGTGAATGCACGGATTAAGGAAGTTTCTGAAGGGGTAGCGCAGGATTCTTTGAATTGGAGCAAGGAAGCCAATGCGTTTGTAGCGCGTCATGAAAAGAGCAAAGAAGAAAAAGGCAGAGCTGTAAGGACACAAGAAAACAGTAGAATTACGTTTCTAGCAAATGGTGAGATTAGCGCTAAATCAACAGATGCAATCACGGGTGGTCAGCTTTATTCAGTCAATCGGACGGTTGCTAGCTATTTTGGTGGTGGCGCTGGATATGAGAATGGAGAATGGGTTGCCCCCACATTCAAACTTAAAACTGTCAATGAAGATGGTAGCACTGGTGAGGAAAAGGTTTACAATAGTGTAGCGGAAGCACTTTCTGATATTAGTAGTTCTGTCACGAATGTTCATAATGATGTAACCAATGTAGTGAGTGATAGTCTTGCCAAGCAGGATGATGAGACAAAAGTTATCACTATTGGTAAAGAAGTAGAGGGTACAGAACTCAATATTGCAAATAACGACAAAGTAGATCGGACACTTTCCGGTGTGAAGGAAGCGGTGAGAGGTAATGAAGCTGTTAATAAAGATCAGCTTGATAAAAGTTTAGAGAAGCTTTCTACTAGTCTTCAGTCTGATGATTCAGCTGTTGTGCATTACGATAAAAAAGCTGGTGATAATGGCGGCATTGATTACACGAGTGTAACTTTAGGTAAAGGTAAGGATGCAGGACCAGTTGCACTTCATA
>NZ_JBHIMK010000111.1:0-4844 GCF_042194085.1 Bartonella sp. MU70NMGDW | reverse complement strand
ACAATCATCAACCCCTTTAATATAATTTTCATCTGTCCTCTTTCCTCATCTCGATCTCTTTTTTACCTTTAAAATACAATCACTCAAGCGTTCACAAGACACTTTTTCCAATACGCAATTTGCCGAAGAACCTCTGAAGGTGCTGTTCCCCCAAAGCTTTTGCGACTTTCAACAGATTTTTCAACGGTCAAAACATCAAAAAGTGTCGCATTGATATCAGGACAAATTGCTTGAAGTTCATCTAATGATAAATCCTGAAGGCGACACTGTTTTTTTTCTGCCAATGCCACAGCACACCCTGTGATATGATGTGCTTCGCGAAAAGGAATCCCTAAATTGCGTACAAGCCAATCAGCAAAATCTGTAGCTGTTGCATAGCCAGAATCAGCGGCTTGTTTCATAACTTCTTTATTAACTTTCAAATCAGCAATCATCCCTGTCATTGCTGCTAGTGATAATTCCAAACTCAAAGCCCCATCAAACACATATTCCTTATCTTCTTGCATATCCTTTGAATAAGCAAGGGGTAACCCTTTCATCACCGTTAACAACCCCATCAATGCGCCATTCAACCGTCCCACTTTAGCCCGCACAAGTTCGGCAGCATCAGGATTTCGCTTTTGCGGCATAATAGACGAACCCGTTGAAAAAGCATCTGATAAACGAATAAAATAAAACTGTTCACTTGACCAAAGAATTATTTCTTCTGCTAAACGTGAAAGATGCGTTGCACAAAGAGCGCCAGCGCTTAAAAATTCTAAGGCAAAATCACGATCCGAAACACTATCAATCGAATTGCGTGTAGGTTCTCGAAAGCCTAACGCTTTTGCTGTCATAAAACGGTCAATTGGAAAGCCTGTACCTGCTAAAGCAGCCGCCCCTAAAGGCGATTCATTCATGCGCTCAATCGCATCACGCATCCGCGATAAATCGCGACCAAACATTTCAACATAAGCCATCATATAATGGCCAAATGTTACCGGTTGTGCTGATTGTAAATGCGTAAAGCCTGGCATAAAGGTATCAACATGTTGTTCTGCTCGAATAAGCAATTGCTCTATCAATCCTTTTAAAGCTTGTGCTATCTTTTGCGTTGCTTCACGCACCCACAAGCGAAAATCAACAGCAACTTGATCATTGCGTGAGCGAGCCGTATGCAAACGCCCTGCTACAGGACCAATCAATTCGCTCAGCCGCGCTTCAATATTCATATGAATATCTTCAAGCTTTCGTGAAAAAACAAATTTACCGTCTTCAATTTCTTGGCGAATAAGTTTCAAACCATGAACAATTTTTTCATAATCTGATTGTGAAATGATTTTCGTTTGCGCTAACATAGCCGCATGAGAAAGGGAACCTTCAATATCTTGTCGATAAAGTTTTTGATCAAAATCAATAGAGGCATTAATTTCTTCCATAATTGCAGCAGGACCTGCCGCAAACCGACCACCCCATATTTGGTTCTTTAACTTCTCATCTGTCATATTCTGAAAACACCTATTTAAAGGACAAAATTATGATTTTTCAAATTTTCATCAGCGAAAAAAACAATAAAAAAAGGCAATTCTCCCTTGCTTTCTTTATCATTGCATTGAGTTTATACGCAACCATAAACTACGATACCAAAAGAGAGTCTTTTCTTTTCAATTTCATTTCAGCAGCACAAGCACAAAAAATAAACATTGATAAAGCACGAGCAGAAAAAATGATGGCGATCCGAAAAGCAGCAAAAGGCTTTTTTAGCCACATAAGATTTGCTGATACGCCCTCAGATATGAAGAAACTCTCTTTCAAGGACATTCGAGGAAAAGAGCGCACACTCAGCGAATTTACTGGAAAACCGATGCTGGTCAATCTATGGGCTATTTGGTGTGCACCTTGCCGCACAGAAATGCCAGAACTTGCGCAATTAAAACATGAATTAGGTGGAGAAAACTTTGATGTCATAGCTATTAATATCGATAAAACTGCTTCTCCTGAAAAAATTCAGCAATTTTTACAGAATATTCATGCGGATAATTTGCTTTACTATCGCGATGAAACAATGGATATTTTCAACAATGTTAGAAAACAGGGGCTTGCTTTAGGACTCCCCATTACATTTCTCATCGATAAAGAGGGATATCTCATTGCTTCCTTCAATGGTGCAGCTCCATGGGCCAATGACGATGCCAAAGCACTTATAAAAGCTGTTATAAAAGAAGCCCTATAACCTAATAACCGCTTCTTTTTAAACGTTGTATAACAAGATCCAGTGCTGACAAAAAGGCAGAACGGTCTTTACGAGAAAAAGGACGGGGACCACCTATTATACTGCCCTGTCCACGCAAATCTTCCATCAAATTGCGCATCGCCAAAGCCTGACCAATTGAATTTACATCAAAAATACGCCCCGTTGGCGAAAGACAAAAACCCCCAGCTTGCACAACCCGTGCTGCTAAAGGAATATCACTGGTAATAACGATACTTGCCTCATGCACATGTTCTACGATCCAATCATCAGCACAATTGAATTCACCAGCAACGACCACTCTTTCAATGAGTGCTTCATCTGGAAGGGAAAAAAAACGATTTGCCACAACAAATGTCTTAAGCTGATAACGATTCATCACACGATAAACTTCATCTTTTACAGGACAAGCATCCGCATCAATCAACAAAGTAATAGCAGGCTTTATTGGGATATTCATACCTTGGCTTTCACGCAATAGTTAAGTTCTTTCATCCATCTGAATGTTGCAAATGCTTGCGATAAAACATTATCGCCGCGTTTATTTCTCCTCCCAAAATAAAAATTGCACTCAAGATGTAAAGAAAAATAATAGCAACCATAATAGATGCTAACCCTGCATAGGTAGAAATATAATCAAACATTGTCAAATATTGTGCAAAAGCAATTGAAGCCATAAACCATACAAACATTGTCAGTACAATTCCTGGTAAAATATCTATAAACTTCCGCCGCTCTGCTGGTAGCCATTTATGCACAATCAAAAGACTTACAAAGAGAACAACCGCTGCGATTATGTAACGCCATAGACGAATGACACCGATATATTCTGTAATGAAAAAAGAATGATTTTGCATAATCTTGATCAGCAGAGGTGTTAAAATCAACAAAACGCTGATCACAATAAGACCAACAGCTCCAAGAATCACAAAAAACAAACTTTGAAAACGACAAAACAACAAGCTACGCCGATCAACAACACGATAAGCTCTATTTAAAGCTGTACGTAACGCCTCTACCCCATTAGAGGCAAAATAAGCCGCTCCAATGACAGAAACTGTCAACACTCCCCCCCGCTGTATGGTTAAAACATTGATAATTTCCTGAGATAAAGGCTCTGCAATGACATCTGGTAATAACTGCACCAAAGCTTTGATTTTTTGCGGTGTATATGTAAAAGCACCAAGAAAACTGGCAAGAGAAGTTCCAAAAATAAAAAAAGGAAAAAATGCTAAAAGCCCAGAGAGCGCGACATGGCTTGCAAAAGCACTCCCATTATCACGCCAATAATGGCTTACTGCGTCAACAAGGATACGATAGCTATACCTAAAGATATTTCTTAACAAATCTCTATACTTTCTGGTAAAACTCTTCCTCTGTCTATTTCAAGCTTTATAAAAATCATCAAAACTCTGCAAACAAACATCTTCCGATGTTGTAATATAAAGGGCAATAATCAACACGGTCAAGCCTGACTTTATACTAAAACAAAAACAACAACCCACTATATGAAATTCTACAACGACTTCATTTTTTTGTCTCTTCTATAGATCAGTAACCTCTTCTGTACATCATATGCCCTATAGAGAGTTAAGCACGATAATCTTGCACACATAAAACCTTTTGAAGTCATAGTTATCTGTATCGAAGCAATCGCCACTCTTTTTTATTGCCATCTATGACTGAATAAAGAAAAAACTTCTTATCGATTTCTAGAAAAAACCAATGAAATTCAACAAAAAAACCTTGCTTTTATTCACCCTTTTTTAGAAACACTCTGACGTCCAAAATCAGGAGCATCAATTTCCTGTCCAGCATCAATAATATTGCGACGTACAGCACGCGTACGTGTAAAAAAGTTAAACAATGTCTCACCATCTCCTAAACGAATTGCCTGCTCTAAAAAAGCAAGCCCCTCACTAAAACGGCTCAACATTTCTAAAATAGCATCCTTATTATGCAAACAAATATCGCGCCACATAACGGGATCAGAAGATGCTAAACGTGTAAAATCACGAAAACCGGAAGCGGAATAAGCAATGACTTCTGAATTTGTTACTTTTTCTAAATCACTCGCTGTCCCAACAGTATTATAAGCAATCAAATGCGGCAAATGCGAAACAATAGCCAAAACAAGATCATGATGTTTAGGATCCATCTTTTCGACACGCGCACCACAAGCTTCCCAAAACGCTGTTAATTGTGCGACAGCAGCAGCATCACTCTCAGCAAAAGGCGTTAAAATACACCAACGATTCATAAATAAATCAGCAAAACCAGCATCTGGTCCTGAATATTCCGTTCCAGCAATTGGATGCCCTGGAATAAAATGAACTGTTTTTGGCAATAAAGGTGCCATTTCCGCAATAACCAACGCTTTCGTAGAACCAACATCACTCACAATCGCTCCAGGTTTTAAATGATCACGAATGTTTTTTGCTACTTCTGCACTAGCCCCAACAGGAACAGAAAGAATAACCAAATCTGCTCCTTCAACAGCTTTTGCATTATCTGTCGTATAAAAGTCCCCAAGCTCCAATTCGCGCGCTCTTTTCAAGGTTTCTGAACGACGTGTTGCAATAGAAATTTGAGCCGCAAGATTTTTCTTTTTAAT
>NZ_JBHIMK010000110.1:0-4849 GCF_042194085.1 Bartonella sp. MU70NMGDW | reverse complement strand
AAGCTTCAGAAAACTGGTATAAGTGGTGCTAGCTTTTCAGGTGGAATACGCTATCAGTTTTAAGACAAGGCTGTAAATAGCCTATTCATTCTATTCAATTTAACAAAAAGGCAGCTCAATGTGCTGCCTTTTCGCTTTATATAAATCCTAATGACACTAAAACTACCCCCTGCCTTTTTATCAAGAAAAATATAAGGTATTTTTATCCAGAATATATTAAAACCCACAAATAATGAAAGCGGAAACCTTTTAATAAAAATGCAGTTTTGCAGTTTTATTAACCAAAGTACCTTTCATTTAAAGCTTTAACATAAAGCTCTTTATTAATTACGTTTTTAAACTGAAGATATGTCTGTTTTATCGCCCTCAATAAGATAAGCAATTATAAGAAACTTTCCCCTCATCTGAAAACTCAAACAAATTTTTTATCTATAAAATATTCAAACAAGAAAAAACACAAAAAACTATAAACGATAGGATCGTAAAATATATTCGAATAATTATTATAAAATATCTTAAGAGACATAAATAACTCTCAGTAATTATCAAAAATTATGTTTATTATTTTATCAAGATATAAAAAATAATCCCACTACAAACAGAAAATCAATAAACTCATTTAATAAAAAATAAACTATACATAATATGCATTTTCATGAAGATTATTTAAAATATTTGACAGAGAAGTAAAAATAGCTTACCGAGCTAGAGGTAATGTAACAACACTAAGAACAGTAACTCATTTTCTATTCTTCTTATGAGGTCGGTGGGGAAATGAATATTGGGGACTTCAAAGGAGAATACGGATGTATAAAAAATCCCTTTTATCATATACAGCAACAGTCGCGATCATACTCTCTAGTATCTATTCCAATGCACATGCTGAATCTCTTGAAGCTTCAGGAGAAGGACAAAGCGTCATCGGAGAAACCGGAAAGTCCTATGAAATTCTTCATGCAAAAGAAAGTGGCAAAATCACTGGTGAAAATTTAACAGTAACCGGAAATAAAGACACCAATAAAGGCCCCAGCGAAGGCGGTATCACCCCTCCTCCCGGATCATCTTCTTTAGAATCACCCGCTGCTGTAACAGCTGAAGGCAAGAACAGTATGATCACATTAACGGGGGATAAAACAACCATTAAAGGAACTGATTCTGCCATTATCGTAGGTGTTGAAGCAAAAAACGGTGGCACGATCTCCATAACTGGAGGCTCCATTAATGCTTCTGATTTTGGTGCGATCTTCATGAACAGTAACAGCGACAAAAACAAGCTGGAAAATGTAACAATATCAAGCGGTGATGATAAAACACTACTGGGATTCGGAGCAGGAGCAGAAAACAGTACAGTCACTTTAAAGGATGTAATCATAAAACAAACAAACAATGCTGTAAGTGCAAAAGGTGGCTCTACAATAACAATCACTGGAGGTTCATCTGCTTCAAAAGAAGCAACAATAGTTGCCTCGCAAAACAGCAAAGTCACTATAAACGATTCTACGATTACATCATCTGACGACTCTGGACTCTGGGCAAAAGAAAGTGGCACGATCTCCATGACTGGAGGCTCTATTAATGCTTCCCACGCTGGTGCTAGCTTCTTGAACAGTAACAGCGACAAAAATAAGCTGAAAGGTGTAACAATATCAAGTAATGAAGACGGAAAACAAATAACCTTTGGAGTAACCGTACAAGAGAACAGTACAGTCACTTTAGAAGATGTAACCGTAAAACAAGCAGAAAACGCTATTTTTGCAAATAATAGTTCTAAAGTAAAGGTCACTGGAGGCTCATTCGCTTCAAAAGAGGCAACAATAGCTGCCTTGAAAAACAGTGACATCACTATAGAGGGCGCTCAAATTACATCATCTAATAACTCTGGACTCATGGCACAAAATGGTGGCTCAATCTCTATGAATGGAGGTTCCATTAAAGCTTCACAAGCTGGTGCTTACTTTTTGAATAGTAATAGCGACAAGAACAAACTAAAGGATGTAGAAATATCAAGTAATGAAGGCGGAACACCTATACTCTTTGGAGTAAAAGCAGAGAAGAGCAGTAAAGTTGATTTAGAAGGTGTAAGATTCTCTCAAGCAGACAGTGGTATATCTGCAGATAGTAATTCTGAAATAACAATCTCTAAAGGAGAGTTTGACTCTAAAAAGGTAACTATACATGCTGAAAACGGCAGCACAATCACTTTAAAAGACAATACTAAAGTTACATCATCTGATAACGTTGGGCTCATGGCAGAACAAGAATCCACAATCAACATGACCGGAGGAGAAGTAACTGGAAAAACAGGAGTCGTTGGAGCAAAAAATGGCGGACACATTACGGTAGAAAATGTTACCCTAACAATAGATGGCGCCGATCCCATTGAAAATAACGAATCAATTACAAGTGGTTTTGGTGCATTTTCTGAGGGTAAAGATAGTCTAATTGAGTTAACTGGAGATGATACAAAGATCAAGAATAGTATAATTGGACTTCAGACAAAAAAAGAGGGTGCAATCAGTATGAATGGAGGCTCCATTAATGCTTCATACGTTGGTGCTCGCTTTACGGAAAGTAAAAGCAACAAAAACAAACTGAAGAATGTAATAATATCCAGCAATAAAGAGAATGAGCTACTAGTCAATGGAATCAATGCAGGAAAAGAAAGTATAGTCTCTCTAGAAAATGTAAACGTAAAACAAGCAGAAAACGCCATTGTTTCAGATAGTAATTCTAAAATAGAGATTACTGGAGGATCATTTGATGCAAAACTAGCAACAATATCTGCGCAAAATGGCAGCTCAATAACTATAAATGATTCTAAAATTACATCATCTAATGACACTGGACTCTGGGCACAAGAAAGTGGCTCAATCTCTATGAATGGCGGTTCCATTAAATCCTCATACGCTGGTGCTTCCTTCTCGAGAAGTAAAAACGAAAACAACAAACTAAAGAATGTAGAAATATCAAGTAATAAAGAGGGAGAATTATTAATCATTGGAGTAGAAGCAAAAGATAAAAGTCTTGTTACTTTAGATAATGTCAAAGTGACTCAAGCAAAAAATGCTATCATTTCAGATAATAACTCTACAATAACAGTCTCTGGGGGATCATTTGTTTCAAAACAAGCAACAATATTTGCGCAAAACGGCGGCACAATCACTATAAATGATTCTAAAATTACATCATCTGATAACACTGGGCTCTGGGCAAAAGACAATAGCACAATCAAAATGACGAAAGGAAAAGTTAAAGGAGGAATTTATGCAGCATTAACTGCTGAAAACGGTGGACACATTAATGTTACAGATGTTTCTCTCTCAGTAGCCACAGGTGGTGGAGCTGGTGCAAATGCCAGCGGCCCTGATAGTATGATCGAATTGCATGGAACAGAAATTGATCATGCTTTTCTTGGGCTTTATGCAGAAAAAAATGCTATAATTAAAATGACCGGAGGAACTATTACAACTTCTACAGTTGGTGCTACCTTTTATGACAGTAAAAGCAATGAAAATAAGTTGGAAGATGTGACAATATCGAGCAGTCAAAAAGGTGAAACGGTAGTGTTTACAGGATTAAATTCCCAAGCAAGCAATGTCACTTTAAAAAATGTACACATTACAAATGCAAAATTCGGCGTATATGCAATGGATCATTCTAAAATCACAATATCAGGAGGATCATTTGTTGGAAACGATATAGGGATTAACGCAGAGAGTGGCAGCACCATTGCTTTAACCGATGATGCCAAAATTACATCATCTAATGGTTATGGGCTCCATGCAAGTGGACTAGATTCCACCATCACAATGACGCAAGGAAACATAACGGGAAAAGAGGCAGCATTGGCTGTTGAAAACGGTGGGCATATTGATACAACAAATATTTTTGCAACAGCAGAGAGAAATGGCATAAAATTTGAAAATCCTGAAGAAGATACAACCTCAGAAATCAATTTAACCAACGCAAAGCTTCACATTAAAAACGGCATTGGAATTAACGTAGATGAGTCAACCGGCACAGTCAATCTTGGCAAAAAATCAGAAATCCGTGCTGACGTTCTATTAGTAACCAAAGCTTCAGCTGAAGAAAATGGTTTAGCTTTTACACTCAATTCTGATAACTCCATATTAGAGGGTAGAGCAAAAGTTATTAACAGTCCTAAAACAATCTTTAATTTGCAAAACAATACACAATGGATTGTAAAAACCAGCACAAACGAAAAAGATGATGATGGCAATCTGCTTGATATTGCTCAAAGATCTCGTTCTGATATTTCCACGCTCAATCTTAACAACAGTACTATTGTTTTTAATGGACCAACAGAAGAGCATTATCACACATTACATATAGGCTCTGGTAAACCAGACACGCAAGAAGTCTACAACGCAACGGGTGATGCAAAGATTTACTTCAACATTGCTTGGAGTGATGGCGTAGCAAGTGCCGATCAAAAAACCGATAGGCTTCTCATTCACGGTGATGTCTCAGGCTCCACAACAGTTTATATTGACAGCGATTTAGGGGATAAAGATAGTGTAGTCAATGCTGCAGATCCTTCGAATATCGGTGGACTTTCGCTTATTCAAGTCTCTGGGAAAGCACAGGAAGGCTCTTTCAAACTTGTAAATGGCTATACCACAAGAGATCGTTTACCTTATAAATATACACTGACTGCTTATGGACCAGAGTCAAGCCATGGACAGGCCGATATTGCACAAAGCCTCTTTGATGAAAAGAATGAAAATTTCTGGGATTTCCGCTTACACAAAGAAATTCTTGAAGCGGGTTCTGGCTCTGGTCCAAGTGTGATCGCCCCTGTAGCACAAACAGCAAGCTATTTGGTCAT
>NZ_JBHIMK010000011.1:0-36441 GCF_042194085.1 Bartonella sp. MU70NMGDW | reverse complement strand
GGTTGCTTGATGAGAAAGCACCAAACCTTTTTCACTCAAATGAATTTGATTTTCCCCATGGGAGAGAATGAGCTCATCTTTTGTCATCCGCAAAGCGCCACCCGCATAACACAGAGCAAGTTCTTGCGGCGAGCGTGCGGGATTAGGCGCATCCTCACTATAACTATCGCGCACCACCAGAGAGGCGGAACCAATTTCGCCATGGGGGTTTAACAAGCGCACCGGATCACCAACATGGAGAGGCATATTGCTTGAAAGAGCGCCAGAAGCTTCTTGCGCTTGTAGCCAAGGCGATAAAACCGCTTGTCCATTGGAACCCTGTTCGGAAAGTTTCACCCGCACCCTATGGCCATCAACTTGCACAACCCGCCCGATCATGTGCTGGTTGGCAAGACAGCGTTCAAGCGCATCAAGACGCTTCATTATTTGCCGCAAGGTGTCACTCAACAAATGCGCATCATTCATGCCCCCACCTCATTGTCCCATGAAATCAAACCACTTTTGAGTTGTCCTTCATCACAAAAAATATCATGTCCCAACTGATGCAAATCTTGGTGCCATTCCACCACGCTTATCGATACACCACGCTGCTTAATCGCCGCAGAGATAATCGGTTCAATTTGCACCTCACGCGGGGCACTCAAATGCGTTAGTCCCCACAATTGCCCGCTATGACAAAGCACCGCAATGGCTTCTGCTAAAAGCCAACTGGAAACATCACGCTCTTTACCTGTGGTAATAATAAAAGCCCCTAAATGAAGATCAGCACTCATCTGTCCAGAAGCAACAGAAATTAAACGGCTTTCTAACACCGCAACACGCACGGCTGGAGCCACCAGCATCTGTGTTTCCAATTCTTCTAAGTTAAAACGTCCAAATTGACAGCTGCAATCACGCACATCCGGTAAAGCGCCTTTAAGGCTTCTTATCACCGCTTCACGAAACTGATTAATGCGCCCTGCTTGTGTGATCGTTTGACTCATGAAAAGACCCTTTCCAGCCAGTCTTCTGTCGCTTTGACAATTTCCACTTTATTGTGCTCTGAAAGCCCCAAATAAGGGCGTGCGGGCATGGTCACTTGATGCACACAAACAAAGCGGTGTGCATTGCCGCTTTTAAGAAAAAAGCGCAGTGTCTTGCCATTTTTCGGGCGAATGACCCCACCCAATTGATGAATCCGCGCATAAACCAACCCAGAGCCCACAATCACCTGTTCTGGTGAAGCCTTCATATCAATGGAGCGTGAAAGCGCCCCACTGGCATAAAGAATGGAGGTGCGGGCATGATTGTTTTTCCACTTCTCTCCTTGGGCAGACGTTTTTTCGCTTTGAATCCGCCGTCTTGTGCTCTCTTGAATGAGACGCCCAACCCCTTGTGCCAAAGTCCCCATCGAGCTATCAGCTCCCTTTTGCAAAAAGGATAAAGCCGCTTCAAGCCCCATCTCTTTAATCTCAATATGGGTTGCAACAGACATATTATCTTCCCATCAAACGCGGCTTGGCATGAAAAAAAGCCCCATCACGCACGGGACCATCTTCGCTCATAATTTTAGGTTCATCTATGCCTAAACCCGCTTTGCCTTCCGCAATGCGTTTCAAGAGTTCAACCGCCTGTTTGTAACGATCTTCAATAGTCGTGGTCAGTGCCGTATGGCGTATGGCTAAATTATAAACAGCAATATTGACACAGATCATACCCAGAGCCGCTGGCTGTCCAGCAATGGGGACGCAGTAGCGATGAGACAAATGCACATCAATCTCACCACTTGCCTGTTCGAGCGCGCGGGCAATGGCTTGCTCTGAAAAAACTGGATCAGAACTCTCATCCATCCCGCACAAATCATCCAAGAAGTCATCACCCCAGAGCTCTTCAATCAATGTTTTGCTTGCATAAGCCATGTTTAAAAGTTTCCCTTAGACAACTTCTTGCAACAAAACGCCGGCATCTTTTGCAGCGACCAATTCACACACCCGTTCCCCCACACGCACCCGTTTACCGCCTGATAAGCCGATATCTGGATCTTGGATCACTCCAGACAAACGCTCGCCCAACTGGGCGCTAAAGCCCCAACTGATCACCGATCCATCTGCCTGTTGTTTGGTAGGGTCAATATAAAGCAGTGCAATCTTATTGCCCCAAACGCGTGCCAATTGTGCCGAACGCCCTTTACGTGCCAAATTCACTTGCGATTCACCAATGAGTAAACGATCGGGGTGTATTTCCATCAGATCAGCAAATTGCGCCTTGGTGACAAAACCATCAGCAGTGCCACCCCCTTTAACGGCTTTAATGATTTTGGGATGACGTTTGAGTTTTGACCAAACAACTTTGCCCATCACAATGGTGTTGGGCGTATAGACGAGACTTTTATCCATCGCCTCATCTAAAGTGGCATAAGGGTCAGATTTCTCATAATCGCTAAATTTATTTTCACCCTTAAGCGTAATCACACGCTCTGGTGCGTAATTTTCACTTCTTTGCACAAGGGCTGCAACACGCACTTCACGCCCCAATTCTAGCAAATTGGCAAGTCCCTCTACAGCTGTCTTTTCTGGGTTATAACGAGAGCGTCGCTCCGCCCTGGCGCGTGCCGCTGCTTCAATATCTGAATTGGGGATAAGATCATCAAGTCCGTAATCTTTGACACTGGCTTCCCGTTCAAAGGCAGAAAATTCCACCACATTCGGGCGCCCTTTCCGCCCAACTTCAAGTTCAGGCACGGTAAAATTTTCCGCTAAGGGAAATTCACTATATTTAAACACCTCACTTAAAACACAAACGCGTGGCAAAACTTTATCGCCAATAAGAGAACCTGCTGGATTGCGATAACCAATAGCAATAGCGGTGAGTGTTGGATCAATGGGAAAAGGTCTGTTCATTTTATGCCTCGATTAATTAATTTTAAAAGAAATAACATCACCAGCAGAACCATCACTCATGGCAATACCAATGGTGCGATCTGCGGCTTCCGCTTTAATGGCGTGTCCTTTGGGGTCAGAGGTCAAAAAATCACCAAAGGAAACATTGCCTCCACAAACCACTTCGCCCCAACCACATTGGCCAACATCAATCATCTCACCAGCCTTGGCACTCAATGACCCAGCAGTCCCTAATAATTTATCACCCTTACCAGAAGCCGTTGCCACCATTCCCTCAGTGCGTGCTGCAACAATGCAATAAGGTGAAATCACATCTCCAGCGCGAAAAGATTTAATCAAAATCATCGTACTCATGATTGGCGCTCCTTTTGCTCGCTAATATACTCAACCGCTTGGCTAATGGTGATGTCAAAGCCTTTTTGCTTCTGCTCTTCCTGATAATGGCGTGCCGCAAGGGCAATCTCTTCTGGAGCAAGCTTTGGTTCTTGCGCTAAGGCACACACTTCTAAAGGGCTTGTTGAGGCAAGCGCCGGCAACTTCTCGACCAAACTTTTAAAATGCTCCATCCCCCCTTCAAGGCTACAGAGCGCACGATATTCCTCGCGGGCAGCCGGCAAAATCTTGCCCTCTTCAATGGTCTTATCTAAAAGACTCTCAATGGCAGTATTTTTTTGCTCTTCTTGCAAAAGCGCTAAATCTTCTCGCGCTTTTGTTAATTGGGCATTTAATTCCACGCGTTCCTTTTCGCGCGCTTTAAGCGTTGCTAAAACCTCATCCGCTTTAGCATCTTCTGCCAGCGATAGTGCACTGGCAATGGCTGTCAAATCCATCATTTTCTCCGTCAAAGTTATAGGGGAAGGCTGTTCACGGCTTAAAGCCGTCATGACAAGGGCTGGACGGTTCACCAAACCAGCACCGGCTAAATTCAAAATTTCACCTTTCTTGGAATGGCGAAACTCCGGCGAAAGATAGCGATATTCTCGGGCAACAATCTTTTTGGTAGCCATATCGGTCCATTTAACACGCCCCCAAATCGCACCATCCCGCTCTGCTAATTCTTCAATCCAGCCACTGGCAGGTGCTTCTAAACCATTTCTCGCACGGTGATGTTGCCCATGCTCATAATCAATCACAAGCGGTCCTTTATTGGCTGCAAAGGCTTTTAAAATCGTTTGCGGGTTATAATGCCATTGTCGTCCATCACGTGCCTTCACATGGGGTGCTTTGGGCAACAACTCTACCCACTCAGGCGCTTGGCTAACGGTGGCGTCTTGGCAAAGATCTATTAACGCAGCATGAAATGTCCCGTCATGACATATCTCAGCATGCCCATCTTCGCCATTTTCGTGAAATTCTTGCTCCATACACATTGCCTATTGCTTTACAATTGTCATTGGCAATACAATGCATGAAACTTACTCCCACCATAAGTCTGACACTGTCAGTCAAAAGAGGATTTCTCAAAAAAGCACTCTTTTCCCTATTCTTCTCCTTGTGAGAGAAACCCCCGTGCCAAACCATCCCATAAAATCGTTTTCAAAGGCACTTCAAAGGCGATAGAGCGCCGTTGTGAAGTTAGAGGTACAATTTATCGCCTTATACAAAAAAAGCCTCTCTCAAGCCGTTTTTTTTTAAAATTGCTTTTTGGCTTAAAAACATTATATCATTGGAGGTAAGGCGTGAGCCAGTTTTGCCAGGACGGTTTTACCGGATCTGCGAGGAGTTGACCGCCCTCCACGCCTTCTCATTTTCTCACGCATCGACTCTCTTCACAAAAGCCAACATGGTTTTTCTCAAGTCGTTTTTTTAAAGATTGCTTTTAAACTTTTAAACTGTTACTTCTATCCACGAGGCGTGAGCCAGTTATACCAGGACGGTTTTACCGGATCTGCGAGGAGTTGACCGCCCTCCACGCCTTCTCTTTTCACAAAAGCCAGCAGGTCTTTCCGGTGTTCTCTTTACAACAACCTCTCGCCCTTTTTTTCAGCCGCATCCAATAAGCGTCCAATTTCTCTAGAGTTTTTTTTATGCATGGAGGTCAACCACCATTCTTGTTTGCTTGCTACAAATTTGACCACAAAGCGCCACCATGTCCCACCACTTTCACCAAAAAACACAACGCTCGGTACACCTTTTCGCCTGATAATTCCATGGGGTTTTATGAGTGTTTGAATGGCGCCACGAAAATCATCCAAGTGAAGAGAACGCGCTTGATGCTCTAACAAAATATGTTTCACACTGTCTGCGGATAAGCGAATAAGAGAATTTTCCGCTGCAAAAACATCACCCACCTTTTGTGGTATCGGTGCAATGGGTATAAACCCGCGAGGCATCCGTCCTTCAAACATGGCTTCCAAAATTGGCGAACCCACAATATCTTCAATGGCAATGCGTTTGTCATTGTCCCCCATCACAGAGACTTTATCACTCAAAAAATTGCTTAAATTTTGCGCCCGATGTTTCCCAGGGTTCAAATGCCAACCAGGATCAATCCCCTTTGGTATCTTCTCAATTTTCCCCGTTCGCTTATTGTGCCAAACCTGCTTTTCAACATGAAGTGGCTCTGCCCCCTCTTCATAGCCTAAATCTTCTGCTTCATAACGGCTTACCTGTCGCACACTGCATTTACACCGCCAGCCATTGGGCGGATAAAGCCAATCCCAAACCGGATCATCAACAGGTGCGGTAAACCCCACCCAACTTTCATGTTCTAAACGCTTATGTTCTGAACTTGACAAAGCATAGGTGAGATAGGGCAAAAATTCTTTATTATTTTGTGTGCGCTCCCACTCGCCTGCCGCATGCGCACTCATGGTATTGGCCCAATAGACCGTTTCTAAACGCCGTGGGCTGCCCAATTGTACCACGCTCTTTTCACCAGTTTTGGGGTCAATGGCAGTCTTTTTACCCCACCAACCCTTTTCCTGTAAAATCGGCATCAAATTTTTTTGAAAATCTTGAAAAGGAACTTGATGCTTTATGGCTTCTCCAACCGCTTGCTTAAAATCCTCCAAAATATCATAGCCCACCGATTTTGCCACCGTAAAGGAAAAAGCATGTTCTTCTGGTGCTATATCACGCCAATCAAAGCTTGGAACAAGTGCCTTGGCTTCAAAATAACGGGTGACCTCTTTTGGAGCGGTTTTAAAAAGTTCCTCATCCATGATACCCAAGCCCACGTGCAATCATTTGTACTTTTGCCAAGCGCGCTGCTAATGCGTGATGATCCATCTCACCGAGCAATTCATCTAAGCCTTTTAGGATATCCTCATAACTTTTTGCTTCTCTCACAAGCTTTTTAAAAGGCTCTAAAAGGGGTTCTAAGTCCTCTTCCCAGTCACTTAAAGCTTCTTCAGAAAGTCGGTCTAATTCGTCGTGAGATTTCCCACCCTTCTCTTTTGCACCCTTGCCCTCTCTTGTCACAGAAACATCAAAAACACCTCCACAATCAGCACAAACATGAGCCTTTTCTCCCCTCTCATCATCAGGCGCATTATCAGGAGCCTTTAAAACATCCTCTTCCTTTTTTGGTTGCGAAAAGCCAATCTTATTGCGCACTTCTTGCGCCCCAACACGCAAACCTAAAGGCACGAGTTTTTCCAGCGCATCACTAATCGCTTTAATGTCTTCATTTTCCGAAATCGGCCAATAGACAAGGGGGGTGCGCTCTTGGCGCCCAAAATTAATCTCAACAAAGGGCACAATTAAATCACGATTGGCCGTCAATGCCAATTGTCGTGCATCAGCTCTGGCAATATCATGGCGCACATTTTCATGAATGCGCGCTTGCGAAAAGGACGAACCATCATCCGTCGTCATCGTTTGTCCCAACACACCTTTAGAAATTTGTCGATCTAAATATTCCGCCTTAGAAGCAAACACCGCATTGCCACTGCCCCCTGCTGCTTCAATAAATTCAATCTCCATCTCTTTGGGAATAATCGCTGCCGCATCACTGGATAAATCACGCACCGCTTGAATGAGAACCCGTCGTTCCTCATGAGAAGAGCTCGCACCATATTTGCCCACACGCAAAGGCATACCGTAAACTTCTAAGAAAGCCATCCAATCTTTTAAGGTATAAGATTTAAACAAAAAAGCCCAAGCTGCAAGCCGTGCAAGCCCCGTGCGGATAGGCAACCCACTTTTTAACTTCGGTCTGTGAATAGAAAATTTATAAGCAGGCAACTCAATACCATAGTGAGACCCCTCTTCTTTTAAACGCAAATGAAAACCATCCCGCCGGTCTAATTGAAAAAACCGCTGGTCCCGCCATTTCCAAGCAACCGGCCACCATTCCTTAGCACTCTTGTCCCACAAAGTTTCAACAACCGCATAGCCTTTGCCCAAAGCATCTAACAAATCCGTCACATAATCATCAACAAAAGTGGGTGCACTAATCACTTCTCGCACCGCATCCGCAATCTTTTTGTCCTGTGCACTGTTGCTTGCGGCAATCACTCCAGGCTCCACCCCTGTAAGGGCATTTTTACGCATGCCAAGCACAGCACGATAATGCAAATCACGCTCTTCCATATCATCGGCAAGTTGAAAAAACTGCTCTGGATGCCCCCGTGCTGCCTGTTGCAAAATATCAGCAAGTTGCGCAGGGGTGAGACCACTGACAATGGTTTGTGACCACACATCACGAATACCATTAACGGTAGGGCTTGCGACTTCCCTCTCCAACCCTTTGATATTAAGCGCCCTGCCCCACTGATCTAAAAGTTTTACCATCTCATCATCCCATCAATAAATCTTTGATCGCATTGTTGAAAAAAAAGGCGTTGAAAAGAGCGGGCTTTCATCAAAACGATAAGCCTCTCTCACAGGTGTATAATCATAAATTTCAGGAGTTTGGCGGCTGGCAAAATAAGCCAAAGCGCAAGCAATCGCGCTATCACCATGGCGCATAAAACCGTCACTGCCTTTAAAACGATGATTGTCTGGAATTTTCACAATGCCATTGACATAAGCAAGCGCTTGATGATCGGCAACAATGTCACTATCGCGCGGCAAAACAATCGTCCCATCCCCAAAAGCTTCCAAATAAGCCGGCATTTCTTTGCCATACCAACTTTGTGACAATTGCACTTCCCTCACACAAGCCCCATAACGCTGCGCCGCCTTTTCCGCTAAATAAGCCCCATTGCCCCGCGCATCTAACGCGCCCCCCAACAAACGCGGCAAACCATTCACCCCATAAAATAAAATCTCTCTTTGTTGATCAAACGGCGTATTGCGCAATTCCACCATAAACCGGACACGGCGCACCAAATCTTGTCCCACCTCCATCACCACAATCGATGTCGCATCGCCGCTGCGCGCAAAATCAACGCCAAAAACATGTTGGCGCCGCCGGTCAAGCCCAATATGAAGAGGTTTTATATGTTTCTCACACCAAGCAAAAGCAGCAACACTTCGTTGATGTTCCGATTGATTTTTAAAATCATCCACACAAGAAAAACGCAACACCGCAATATCTGGCGCACAACAATTTTCAATCTGTAAGCGTGTTAAAGCAGCCCCTTCTTGATCGGCTGGTATGGCATCTAATTCTTGGCGCATCGCAGCCAAACGCACCCCATAAGACGCACGAATTTGATCTTCCCATTGTTTTTCAGAAATTCGACTCCACACCTCCCCCTTCATGGCACAAACCCGTTTAAACAAGCCATTTTTAACAGCAACACCAAAGGGGTAACAATGCACCGAAAAAGGCACTTTTCCTGCTCGCGCCTCACGGATCAATTCATTGAAAGGGTTTAAAACACCATTATGTGTAGAGATCACACGGATCTTGCCTCCCCAAATCAACAAAGCATTGACCGCATCCAAAACAGCCCGCACATCTTGATGAAAAGCCGCCTCGTCAATCACCACAATGCCCTGTAGTCCGCGAATATTTTCAGGGCGGCTAGAAAGCGCCTCAACCCGAAACCCCGAAGCAAAACGCACCCGATAAGCAGAGATATATTTTGTTGAACCATCCGCCCTTTGATCAGAGAATAAAAATTCCTCAACATCCCCACTATGGCTCGTAATTGCCGAAGCAAAATTGCTCACATAGCCAATAAATTCCCGCCCCTTGTCTTTGGTGTCACCAATATAAAAAACATTATCGCCCCTCGCTTCACGTGCCGCCGCTGCAATCAGTGTATCATCCAAAGCTTCTGCAAAAGTAATGCCGGTCCGCCGCCCCTTTTCAACCAATTTTAATGGGGACTTATCTTCAATCCATGCCCGTTGATGCGCCATCAAAACGCCTTCCGCTAAGGGATCACTCTCTTTGGGAAAAGTACTTTTCCGCCAAATGTCATAGGTATTCTGATGATCAAAGACATGACTTTTTGAAAAGGGCTGTTCAGACATGTTTTACCCCCAACACCTGCGCACGAATAGCTCGCGCTGTTTCTTCTGAGAGCCCCGCCGCTGCTGCTGCTGCGTCAACCGCTTTACTTGCTTTGCTGGTAAAATCCTTCTCAAGCTTCTGCCGCCTCGTGGTCGACAAATGTTCAGCCGCCAAAACCCCTTTGAGCGCATTGGCCAATTCTTGTGCCGCTTTTGGCGAAAGGTTTTTCCCGCTGCTTAACGTTGAAAAAATCAACTCCTTAATCGCTGCCGCCGTCAAAAGAGTGATATTATCAGAAGCTTTAGCATCAAAGCGCTGCGAGAGGCTTGCGGCAATTTCTCTTGTCTGTTCTAGGCGCCGTGACATCACGGCTAGCCGCAAAGAATAACGATTAAAACTCGAAAAGGAGGGTATAGAAAAGCTGAGACCCGTTTCCTTTCGTAAAGCCTTCAAAGCCGCTTTAAACTCACCATAAATAGCCATTTGCGTCTTCTCACGCCCGTTTAAAGCCTCAGCAGCAGCAGCAATAATTTGATCACAAGCTTGCGGCAATAAATCAATCGCCGTTAAACGTCCACGCCCGACCTTGCGCATCCTTCACCTCGTCTTTTATTGATGAACGTTTAGGCCGCTTAATCCCCTCAATGGAAAAGCTCCGGTCTAAATGACGCGCTCCCCGTTCTGTTAACGCCGCAAGAAAAACTGAACCCACACATTTTAAAGTAACAGCACCTTGATCTTCCATCCATGCCAGTTCATTATGCACAAAATCGCGATCGCGTCTGATGCCATAACTGTATAAAAGCCGCTCAATCATCGCACTCGATAAAGTTTCGCTGCGCTCACAAGCAAGCCCTTTTAAAATAATCAACCGCGCTTCTTCACGGATGATTTTATCCATATCTGCTTTCATTTCTTGGCATTCTCCAACAAAAACTCTTGCAAGCGCTCACCAATGGCTGCCACCGGTTGTAATTGTGCAGAAAGCGTGTTGAGACGACCATTCAATTTCTCCATATTCACTTCCAATCTTTGCAGCGCATCACGATCAGGCAAAAAGTCCATCTCCGTTTCTAACTTTTGCACACGCTCTTTAAGCGCCGTGATATCTTTAAGCATTTCCCGCGCACCTGAAGAAAAATAGGCTCTCAAAACCCCACAAATCGCAATAACCGATAACAATAAAGACAACCAGCCATTGGCAACACTGATATCCAAGTTCACTTGAACCCCCCCTCTCTTTTGCCTAAAATCGCCCGCTCCGCAGCTTTTCTGCGTTGTTCGCAGATCAGTAAAGCAGCACGATCACGCCCCCAATAGTGCACCACTTCGCGCGCATTCAAAGCACGCTCTGGCAATAAAGCTGGGCGGGCACACGCCATGCGAACAACAGGCGGCAATTCAACCGATAAAAAATGATAAGAAAGGCTACCCACCGGCTTGTGTGTTGAGCAAGCGCACACGCTCAAGCCCAATGCCACCGCCAGTAACCGGCAACTTCCCATTGACTTCCTCCATTTTCACAAGCTTTTGTTCCAAAGCCGAAATCACCCCTTGCGCTTGATGCTCAGCTTCAAACGCTGCTTGCCTTTGTCGCTCCATCTCAAGCTGTGCGCGTGCAGAAGCCTTGGCAATCTCCAACTGCCAATACAAATCACGCGCCTTTTCCGCCTTTAAAACTTGCACTTTCATAAAGCCAAAAGCCGCCAACATCACACTGACCAAAAAAAGCAGACCAAAAGACAGTTTTGAAACAGGGCTAAACATTGCTTTTATCTCCCCACCTCGTTATCTCCACCCCATCATAGGAGCTGCTATGCCGCTTATGGGAATGTTTCCTATTAGAAAAATCCAACGAACCAAAGCCACGATGCACCCCCAGATTGCCAACAATAATCGCCACCATCGAAGGAATAGAAATGCTCGCCATATCAACAATATGCGGAGCCCCCCACAAGCCACCAGAAACGAGCAAAAAAATAACCCCCCAAGCAAACCAAAAGGACCACCACAAATAGAGCCTAGAACCACGATAAGACGGTTTCATACCTTCACCTCGCCTCCAAGTCCCAAAAGTTTTTTGGCGCGGTTTAAATAGGTCAAGCGTTGCACAAGTCCATTCTTGCCGCCATTAATCGCCTTGGTAATCCTCACGACATCATCTTGGTCAGCAAGCCTATTTAAGCCTCTCGTCTGCCAAAACCAAACAGCAGACCAAAGAGCAGCTGGAAACTGTTCCAGCACTTGCGGAAATGCTTCACAATCAACCGCTTGTTCATCGACTAAGCGCCAAAACTTCGTAAAACGGCGATAATTATTGCGTCCCGTTAATTGGATCAAACCACGCCCCTTAAAGCGCACACCATCCCCAGGGTTGACATTGCCTAAATCACGCCGCCCCTCATAAGCGCGCCCAGAGGCATATTCACAAACGGTAAAAAAACCATCACTCTCATGGGCACATTGGCTTAAAAAATGTGCAACACGCAAAGATGTTGTTATCGCTCCATAGGATAAAGCTTCAGGCAACACACGTGCCATTTCAACGATAATAAAATCTTGGCGCGCATGATGCGCCAATTTAGGCGCAAGGCGATGAAGAAAAGAGGCATCTATTGAAACCATAACAAACCACTCAATGAATAAAAATCCATCCGCAGTTTATCGGATTTCAAACCCCCAATATAAGCCTGACACTGTCAGTCAAAACTCTCAATACTCATAAAACTCTGGAAATAATAAACCTTGTGGTTCTTGCAAAGAAATTTTCTTCTTCAAGCGATAGGCTGTACGCACATGCATACCAGAAACAGCAGCTGCAGCATCAACCGACCAGCCTTTTTGCAACGCTTGCACCATTTTTTGCCGCCGTTCAGCATCTCTGCCAAGGGGGATAAGAAGGCGCACACCCGAACCATTAAAACAAAAATGGTTGATCAATTGCTGCGCCTCTTCAAACCCAACAATTTCAATCAACCAATCCGCACTCTCAAGACGCCCGGGTATATAAACTTCTCGTCCACCAAAAGCCCGCATCATATTCCATGCTGCTTCACTGCCCGCAACATCAGCTATTTCACGCAATAAGGCAGGAAAATCGCTATAGATTTCCTCTTGCATACATGCTTACCCCTCGCTTTTAACACCTTTACGGATTTTCCGCCCCCAAACATTCATAACTTCTCTAAAGTCGCCCCCACTCATCTCACCCAAAGCTTTACCACTTAACGCCATAACACTTTGATGAAAAGCTTCCACATCAAATACAGCATCGGGATTCAAACGCTTCCATTGGGCACACAAAATGGAAATGCTTGGTTTCTTCCTCCATGAATCTTCGCGGTTTTTTCCTCTCCAGTCAACCCCACCCTCACGCTGCAACCAACCTTTCAACGCCTCAATAGCTCTGCATGCATCATCGCTATCGCGTAAAAAGCGAACATGATCAATCCCTGTCTGTCTTTTCACAAAGGCAAGCAACGCTTTATCTGAACGATCACGAATAATGCCAAGATTCCACCCAGCAATCCAGAGCGCCTGTAACTTCTTAGCATATTTACCCTCTAAACGCTTCCCATTCGGCTTAAAACCAAACGCTTTCATTTCAGCGATAACCAAGTGCTTTTCTGAAAAATTCAAATCTTTCGCCGATTGCTTGCCTGTTAAGCGATAGAGCAGTGCGCGATAGGTCTCATCATCAAGACCTAACGCGCGTTTTCCCATATGAAGGACAGCTAAAGACATCTCCCCCCTCACGTCTTCGCCAGATCAATGGTCACAGCACGCCAAGCGCTTTCTAATGTATCACGCTCATAAAAACGCACATATTCCTTAGATGTCGTCACACGGAATGACTCACGAATGGCACGCATCGCCTCTTTCCAGCGTGGATCATCAATATCCAAACGCAACAGCATAAAGATCTCCCCTCGATTCACCTTGCCTTCTTTATCCGTATTAAAAGCACGCGTAATAATCGCACGGATTTCAGGGCGTGCATCCGCAGACCACTCATTCAAACATTCATCAAGAAGGCTTTTGGCAATTTGCAATTGCGGTCCAAAATCAACACTTTCCTGTACCTGCACCTTAATGCGTTGCAAACCATCAAAGCTTGTGTAAGTACAATTGCCCTTTTTGCCACGCCGCTCCACACCATATTCTTGCGCAAGCAAGCTATCAAAATCACTCAAATCCGCAATCGTATGGTTGTTAAAACGCGCAATCCTTGCCGATAACTCCTTCGCAAAACCCATAATTTTGCGCACCGTTTCATCCTCTAACAAATCCGCAGGACGGATCAGGTTTACCGGCACCAAAGCCCCTTTCGCATCCTTCATATAACGCGTGCCTTCAAGTTCAATTTGTGGATTCATCACCAACTTCCTCCTTATGTTTTTTGAAAACGACGAAATGGCACAACATCCCCTGAAGAAGGCGCACATCCCGCTTTCAATTGCCAACGACACCGCATAAGCTCATGACCTAAAACGTGGTTATAGCCTGCCAAACGACGCAAATACTCATTCAATTCTCGAACATCTTGTCCATGCATAAAAATGCCATTCACCTCATACTGTAAAAAGGCAGAGCGCAAAGCAATCAAGCACTCTCTCACCATATAAGGGTTGCGTTCCATCATTTGCTTCCTCCAAAATCCATATAAATCACACGATTGCTCTTATCTTCATCTCGATCAGAGCTGTCACACTCAGCCAAAACTTCTGCAACTTCAGCTTCCAAAACCGCATCCGCCTCCCCCAAACGGTGAACACTCAACTCCAATTCAAGCAATAACGCTAAATCAACACACAATTTAAGCTGTTCTCCAATATCAAAACCGCATTGATAATCGTCATAAAGACCAACAAGCGTATCGGATAATTCTTTGTCGCATAAAGGGATCATGCCAATTCCTCCACGTCACGGTTTTTCCATGCCGCTTTGACATGTTTCACGGTCACCTCACACCCATCTCCAAGAGCTGCCATGCGTGCCAACATCATGGTTTTGTCAATTTGCCGCAAAGCACCAGCCTTTAAGCCTATCCCTGTCAAAAACTTTATCGCACCAACATCTTCAATCCCCCAATCATGAATGCGCGCAGCAATATCCTCACTATAGGGCTTGCGACGCTTCAGATGCATCGCCAATCGGCTTTTAATTTGCGCATAAGAAGGACCATTTTGACGATGAACCAACCGTCCCGAGATCTCATCATTACCAACCAAAGCGAGCCCCGTGCCATTGATATCAACAAAGTGGCGCAACTGATTAATCGCCTCATCCGTTAAATTTTGCGCCTCATCAACGATCAACAACGTGCCACTGCCCACGCGCTCTAATTTCTTACCAATCGCACGCGTTAAGCGGGTGGGATTATATTCCACCACTTCCAATTCTGCTGCCATATCATTCAAAATACCGTGAACACTGCGCGTATGTGGGCTTGCTGTCACCAGATAAACATGCGGGCGGGTAGAGCGATAATGGCGGCAGGTTTCGGTCTTACCACTGCCCGCATCAAGCGTAATCATCACCATATCCCCCGTACTTTGTGCCAGTGTTAAAGTGTCAATGATCTCACTGGCAATTCGATTCCTCTGAAAGGCTGGTTTTTCAGGGATCTTCTCCAAAAACCCCGCCGTTTCCTTTAAAACCTCAACCCATTGTTGAACCTTTGCATTTTGCTTACCCAATTGCCCCGCATAACTGCCCGCATACCATTGCGAAAACGTCCCATCGGGCATGCCAATGCGCCGCGCCACCTCTGCTTTCGACCAATCATTCATTTGTCCCAAAGCTCTCACCGCATCCACAAGCTCATTCCATAAAGCAATGTCATCACTGTTGCGGTTTTGTGCTGTTCCATTGGGCTGGATTTTAGGTCGCGCCCAAGGATTTTTATCGACCGTTGCATTTATCGCGTTTTTCATGTATATTCCCCTTTCGTATTGATTTTAGACTATTGATAAGGGGAAGGGCTCCCACCCGCCCCTTATCTTTTGTCTTCAATAAACATTTAAAGCCGTACGCGATACTAAAACGGCTAACCTTGCAAATCCCCTCTCTTTCTCACGCATCAGAGAACTTGCTAACTCCACGCATCTCTCCCGATCAGGCAAAGACACCTAGAAACTTCATGTATTGATTAAACTTTTAAAGGATTAAGATTCCTCCCCCCCTTTCTTTGTTAACGCTTCAAGCTGATACGCGATACAAAACCAGCTTCCTTTTGAGAATTCTTACAAATCCCCCCTCTTTCCTTTCCTATCGTTTAGGAAACTTGATCACCTCACGCCCCTCATCAGAGGCGGAAAGCTTTCTCAAAGCTTTATGCAAGTGTTGACTGAATTCTTCCTCCCCCAAAGCCTCATCATCGTCTGCTTTCAAAGCTAAATTCCCCACATTGTTTGGCATCAAGCGGCTCACCTTTGGCTTTATCGGAAGCTTAGATTTCAACGCTTCATCCTTTTTCTCAAAGCGCCCATAAACATCGGCCAAGTGATCAGGCGCAAGCTTTGCTGCCAACTGTTTTTCTGCTTTAACAGCCTTCACATATTCTTTACGCAAACGCCCATTCAAGCGCGCCGCCTGCTGGTCATAAAAACCTACATCACAAAGGCATGGTGCCAAACAAAGCAACCGATTGTTCAAATCATAAACCCGTAAATCTTGATGCAAATTATCCGGATCAAAGCGTACAATCACTTTTTTCCCCGCATGCTCATTCAACGCCCGCGCCCAATAACGATTGCCATAAAAATGGATCTCGCCCGTACCCTTTTGCGCACGCAGTGCCTCAGAGGTTAAAAGCCATAAAGCCCGTTGTGCTGCCGTTGCTTGCCGAATAATCGTCCCCTCGGCTTGCAAGCTCTCTGCAAAGGTCTCATCAAAACTGCGCCCCGCACAATTGACCGCCTTACGCCCCGCTTGCGCATTATGCGCCACAATTTGCGCACCAACATGGGCTTTAAATTCTTCAAATCCTATCGCGCGCTTGCCGTAATCTTCAGGCTTGGCATCCGGTTTATTGCCCGTATAAGCCCCCGCACAAAAGGGATGTTTCGAAATCGCTTCTGCCAGATCACGCCATGCCCGCTCAATCGGTTTAGACTGTCCGCTATAAGGGGTGGTCCATTGCAATTGCACACCCAAACTCGTCAAAAGCCCTTGCGGATCATCCGGCTTAATCTTAAAACGAAAACGGTTTTGCACACCTCCAGAAATCCACTTGCTGGTAAAGGCACGCCCATTATCCAAGGTCATGCGCTCTGGTATTCCATAAGCTTCCACCATGTCCCCAATCACCAAACGCACAATTTCCCAAGTCTCAGCATCCGACAGGCGCCACGATAAAATCTTGCCCGAATAAAGATCTTGAATGGCAATCAGATAAAGCCGCACAGGCTTCTCTCCCCAAGGAACACGCACAAAAACATCCAGCTTATGTCCATCCATATTCACAGCTTGCAATGCATGCAAGCTCGAGCGATCACGCCGTTGGGCTGGATAAAGCTTTTTTGCCTTTTCTTCTCCCTCACGCGCTAAAACCACAACCGCTTTGGAAACTTGCGCCTTAAAACGACGCCGCAAAGCCCGCTCAGAAGGAATGGGCTCAAAACCCCGCTCCTGCGCAACCGAAACCATGCGCCGATAACACGCCGAAAAAGCAGGTTTAGAGGGACGCAAATAATCCGAACAAAAAACCTCCCACGCCCCCTCATGACACGGCGCAAATTGCGAAACATTCTCCTCACCATAACAAGGCGCAAGCGCTGCCAACCAATCAGGGCGCTCATACCCTTCAACCATCTGCCGCCAATTAAAAAGCGACATCCGGCTCACACCAAATTGCACAGCACTCAAACTTGCCGCATCATGCACACCCATACCGGCATGGAGCAAATCTTCCCAAAAACAAAGTGCCTTCAAACGCTCTTCACAGCGCCTTTTATGCGCCTTTGAAAGCCCCTCATAACGCACCCAAATACTTGCCTTTTGATCGCTTTTCTCTGTCTTTTCTTCTACACAAACCCCACCAAACCGCACCAACAATGCCGCCCGTGCCCCCTCCGGCAATAAGGAAATGTGATACTCCCAAACCGGCTTGGTTTTGCCTCCCACTTTCCTCGAAAGTTCAGAGTTTTTTCTCCAATATGCCCGTCCGTGGTTTTCAAGACTTTTATATGTTTTCGGCAACCCTGGCAAAGCCGCCTCAGCCAATTCGGCAATACGAAACCACTCCTTCATGGCTGCCCCCTTTTAATGCGAACCGGCGTTGCGCGCATGAGTTTCAATCGCGCTGCAATCTCCCGCTGTTCCTGCTGAAGCCGCGCAATTTCTGCTAACCGCGCCTCATCCCCTTGCAACAGCAACAATCCATCTTCACTCACCACCTCATCCCAGAGCCAATAGGCTTCTGTCGCCCGCACAAAGGCTTTAAAACGCGGCAGGGAAATATCCACCTGCTTACTTTCTGCCACATAAGCATCCAAACTCGCCTTACTTAAACACCCAATCCCTAAATAATGCGCCATACGCTCCGCAATCACACTGCGCTCATGCCGGCATTCTCTCAAAGCCCGCGCCATCGCTCGCTTAATGCGTGAGCGAAACCGCCCTAAATCAATCTGCGCAACGGGTTCACGACAAGGAAAAACCGGCTTTTGGAAAAAATCAAGCTGCCCGGAACCATGCCTCTTCATGCCTGCTCCTCCCCTTGTTCTCTTGCAAGATAATCATAAAACCGCGCCCGTGTCTGCGCATCCGCCCTCTGCCACACACCCAATAACTGAGCAAAAACCCGCTCTTGTTCATTAATTTGCGGTGGCGTATTAATCCCATTGACCAAATCAACAGCCCGCCGTAAATCCCCCTCAACCTGTTGCAAAGCAATCGCCACCCGCCGTTGCGCAACCGGCTCCATCTTGGCAAGCTTCAACAATTGCGCTTGATTATCCGCCAAGGCGGTCCCCCGCAAAACCGCCCGCAACTCCGGCTGTAAATGCTGGGCAATGCTGTTAAGACGTTTTACTGATTTTGAGGACAAACCGATACGGTCCGCCACATGTTCGGCAAAGTGCAAACTTTGCACTTTGCCATTTAAGTCACCATCATTTGGCAAAGGGACAACTTGTCCCTTTGCCACTTTGTCTCCTTCACACCCAGTTTCGTTATGCTCTGAAGAACCATCTTTTGGCAAAGGGTAAACTTTACCCTTTGCCACTTTGTCCTTTGTATATTGATTACCATGGTCACCGCCACGTTGAATCTCCCCATACTTCTTTTCCCACAATTCGCGGTAAGTCTGGACAAAAAGCGCACGGTCAATAACAGACAACTCATTACGAAAGAGGTTTTCTGCCACTTCTAAAAGCGCAGCATTATCCTTATCAGCCTGCACCACAACGGCATCAATATCACTATAGCCCAAAAGCTCAGCAGCACGAAGCCGATGCGCACCAGCAATAAGCGTATAATTACCCTCTTTAGCATTAGGGGTATGGCGCACCGTAATGGGATTCATCAATCCCTCCCGCGCCATTGATTGTGCAAGTGCCTTGGCATGCTCATCATCCACAGGGCGTATACGCTCCGGCACCACAATCACATCAAGAGCAAGCTTTTGAAACTGTGCCATCACGCCGCCGCCTTTCTGATCTCTTTAAAGAATAAATCCATCGCACGCCCCGCCCATCTTTGATAAGCTTTCGCAAAAACGGGTTCTTCCAAACGCCGGTTAATCACTTGCATAGATAAAGAAATAGAAGTCCGCTGACGTGCCTGTATCGCAACAATACGCCGCCGTGGCACCTCAAACTGATAATGCAAGATATGAATAACAATCTGTCGTGCTAACGCCGCATCAAATAAGCCATGCGGGGGGTCAATAATATACCGGATCGGCAGATGCTTAAATCCACTACTCACGGCTTTTAAAGAACAGGAAAGCATCATTTGTAATCGCTCAGCTTCTGAATAAGGATTAAAAATTTCTCTTTTTGCCTCGGGCGTCCATAAATTATAAGCAGCAACCATGACCACCCCCTATAAAAACAATATGACCACCATCTAATCGCCAGAACCAACCCATGCAAACGGCTGTTCTATGATGCAACTCTGTGCAATTTATCTTGCCTATTTCGTACTGATCTTTAGACATTGATAAACCTTTTTATCTTATGGTATTTAAATTCATGGCAAATGCGCAAAAACGCAAAGCCGTGTAACGAAGTTCAAGCAGCATTACCGCGCAAAGCAGAATGCGCACGCGAATCTGTGTTGGCATGTTTTGCTGCTTTAAAAATGCGACGGCGACTTTTGGGGTAGCGGTCGCTAAAAACCTGCTCAACGGGCAAACCGATAAAATCGGCAATAGCACGTTCGGCTTTCTCGTTAGACCGTGTCCAAATGTGTTGAACACTGGATGACGAGAGTTGATAAGCTTTCGCGAGCTCCGCCAAGGTCATATTACGGCGGCGTAGCTCAGCTAAAATACTATGGCGATCCCATACTTGGATGCATGTTTGGGTGGTTGTCATAAACTTCGCTCCTGCTTCAAACGGATGCTCAAACCATCCGTTTTTTGTGGGGTTAATTGTAAAATATCTGCCCTCTATATCGGGCGGTAATATGTAGTTAATCCATTTTATATGTTTTGTAAACATAAAAAATGAATTTATGAGGTATTTTTTTGGCACGTCCCGATTCAGAACCAAAAACACCATTGGCAAAACGCCTACGTGACATAAGAAAAATGCTTGGAAATGAAGAACGCGGTGCTTTTGCAAAAACTCTTGATTTAGCGAAAGGTACGCTCGCAAATTATGAGCTCGGTGTAAATGAGCCACCAGCATCTATCGTAATTGCCTATCACAAAATTTATGGCGTAGACTTTCATTGGCTTCTCACTGGAGAAGGCGAAATGTTTAGTGACATGTCAAAAGCGAAAGCAGCAGGCTTTAAAGCACCCACCATTCCTGCTGGTCTCATGAAAAAGCTTGGTCGTATAGCTTATACAACCTATCGCGATGCTAAAATAAAACTCCCCCCTGAAGATATAGCGGAATTAGCGGCGGAACTTTATAAAAAACTGCAAGAGCTTGTTCAAGACATCAACGACATGGAAGAGGTCGAAGCGACTTTCCCTCTTCTTAAAATTCATTTAAAGCGTCAAATAGAAGCTGAAAGAGTACATCTAGAAGCTACACAAGATACGGCTTAATGCCTCTCTAAGATGAATGGGGGAAGCTCTTTTTAAAATCCTGTAATTTAAGCTAACCTAAATATAAATAAGGAGCATTTTTGGCACGCCCCGAACTAGAACCTAAAACACCATTGGCAAAACGCCTACGTGAAGTGCGACTCGCCCTTGGTTTCACAGAGCGTAAGCAATTTGCTAAACATTTTGAAATTCCCGAAACGACTATGCGCAATTATGAAACGGGTTTACGAGAGCCTCCTGCATCTATAATGCGAATATATAAAGATCGCTGTGGAATATCCTTAGACTGGCTTGTCACTGGTGAAGGCGAAATGTTTAGTGACATGGCAAAAGCGAAAGCAGCAGGTTTTAAAGCACCCACCATCCCTGCTGGTCTCATGAAAAAGCTTGGTCGCATAGCTTATACAACCTATCGCGATGCTAAAATAAAACTCCCCCCTGAAGATATAGCGGAATTAGCGGCAGAACTTTATGGAAAACTGCAAGAGCTTGTTCAAGACATCAACGACACGGAAGAAGTAGAGCTTATTTTACCTCTTTTAAAACTGCATTTAAAGCGTCAAATAGAAGCTGAAAATGCACATCCAGAAACTAAATAAGATACAGCTTAATGCCTCTTTAATATGAAAAATGAAAGTGGAAATCTTTTTACATTAAAAAATTTATATAAATTATTGATAAACAATACTTTTTACTCAATTTTTAGAGATTTCCACTTATATATGGAAATCTTTTTTGCTTTTTTGGTTATTTTTGGCTGATTTTGGAGTGAGCTTCACAATTTACCGAATTTTTTTCACAGGGTCTTCAAAGGCGGTTTTCTGGGCTTTCACAGACTTTTTAAAATTTTTCACAGGGTTTTCAAAGACCTTTCAAAGCCCTCTCTCATTTTTACCTTTGAAACGCTCTTTTTTCTAATTTTTACTATTTTTCGCTCTTTTTTACAATTTTAGGTGTCAAAATCTATTTTGACAAAACGCGCATTTAATGCTAAATTTTATACATAAAAACAACAAATTACCACGTATTCCTACCTAATCCCACCTTTTCCCACTTAGTATAAAACCTAGTGTCAAACTACAACAAATTTATTTTTTCAAAGTTTTTTTAAGATTCATAATTTCTTATGAAGCATCTATTGGTTTGGTGTCTTAGATTATCAGATAACAATTTTTAACTTAGACGGATTTTTTCTGGAAGGTTGCTGTTGTCTGTTAAGTCGTTAAAGCCGTGTAAAATAAGCTTGAAAAGCGAAATGAACAATTCCCATTGGTTCATGACGCTGCTTAGCAACAATAACTTTATTTCTTGCCATCCCGAGAATAATTTTTTCACTATTGGCAGCAGATCTTTTGCGGCTTTGCAGATTATAGAAGCTTATGTAAAAGAATTTGGGATTACTTTTGAGCTAACGGATTTTTTACAGCCCCAGTATTAAAAAATGATGAGCAATTACAAAGAGAGCAAATATTAAACAAATCAAAAATTGACTTATCGTTAGAGAATAACTTTTTTTCAAAGGTACGTTTTTTACCGAAATTATGCCCTAAAATGAAGGTTGTTGATTTTCCAAATGGAGTATCTTCTGTTAATTCAACATTTGCTTCAGACACATTCAATATTGTCTCTGCTAAAAGTTTACAAAAAACTATACCTACAAACCAAGCAAAATCCATAATCCATTCCTTTAATGCACAAAAACTACCTTTAGCTTGGTGGGTTGGACCTCATTCGTCTCATTATAAAGTTGATGAAGTTCTCTTAATCTATTGGTTTAGAGCTTGTTGAAACAGAGGTAGGAATGGCAGCTTTAGCACAAAATATAGACTCACATGTTACTTCTACGCCAGATAATTTCAAAATCAAGGAAGTTGAATCACTTCAAGATTTTAGAGATTACGGAAATGTTATGGCATCAGTATTCGAGACTTTTGATGAAGAAGCGGTTATATTTTATGAAACAATAGGCCGTTGTTATAAAAAAGATCCCGATGTAGAGATGTTCGTTGGTTACATAAATAATAATCCTGTAGCAATATGTTTTTGTATTAAAGCAGATGGAGTTGGTGGAGTGTATGATATTGTCACCAATCCAGATTTTCAGAAAAGAGGTGTTGGGATATTCATGACAAAAATTGCTATTAAGCATTTAAAAAGAAAGAAATGCCATGTTATTGGTATGCAAGCATCTCACGAGGGAATTGGCATTTATAAAAAATTGGGTTTTATA
Source organism: Bartonella sp. MU70NMGDW (assembly GCF_042194085.1). Lineage (NCBI taxonomy): Bacteria > Pseudomonadati > Pseudomonadota > Alphaproteobacteria > Hyphomicrobiales > Bartonellaceae > Bartonella > Bartonella sp. MU70NMGDW. Next base: position 13,753 of record NZ_JBHIMK010000011.1, on the reverse strand, counting down.
AACTTTAGTGAATTTAAAGTTTATTCCAATAAACACATGATCATTGAGCGATGAATTCTTTTCATCGATAAGCGAATTTATTATTTTCAGCAAAACTCAAATACAGAAAACCAATCTATACAACCAAGAAAGTTTAGCCAATCTCCTTTAATACTGATAATGAAAAGCTAAAAAAGTTATTACAGATATAATTGTTTCAAATGACTCACTCAATTTTTCTTACTTTTATGATTTTCAGGATCATTGTCTTAAAAAAGATATCTATAAAAGATCTAAGTTGAACAAGTGAAAATTTTATTTGATATGATTGATAATTTACTATCTGTTACTGATAATTATAAAAAACTCGAAAGCAAATATTTAAAACTACAGTTACATCATAGTTTGTTAGATGGTTAATCTGTTAGTCAATTAATAGAAAAAATCTTCGCTTTATACAATAACCAAAGGAGCTTCAAAACCCTTTTAAAGGTCCTTTATGTATATTGTTTCTTTTTTATATCACAGTTGATAATGAGAAATATCTCACGCTAATTGTATTATTTTTACACGAAATAAACTGTTTTCACCTACTATTTGAATAAATTAAGTTTTTGAGATTTCTGGCACATCATTTGAAATGACAAAAGAAATCTTCCCTTGTACTTGTGCAAACAGCATGAACATCCTTTGATAATTCTCTTGCTTGAACAAATTCTTATCCAGAATAATCTTCAACACAAAAATAAATCAATAATTTGATTCATAGAGGTAATTTATCATTATTCATATTAAGCAATCGTCTCAAATATCATAGGATTATCTCATTTCAAATCTCTATATATTAAATCACTCACAATCATCTGCTTACACATCACAAGCGGAATTGACGTATCAATAAAATTCACTTGAAGAAAGGAATAAAAGTTCTTCTTATAAACGCTCTAAAATACCAAAGCTTATCGCAACATTGGGAGCTAAAAATAGTATAGGGGGCCCCTTTCACCTTAAAAACGTAAAAATGGGAAGCATAATAGCTTTACACTTCATAGAGGCTGTAGACCATTCACGAACGTTATTATAAATGATGGATGTGACACACCTTGAGAGAAATCTCTTTAAAATAAACATGTGAATTAACAATGTAAGTGCATTCTACTTGAAGCATACTATTTTACATGAGGAACATAACTTCAATCAACGTAAAATAAGGTGTTGAACAGTCATAGCGCACAATAAAATCAGATCGTTTTAAATACTTAATGATGAAATCCGTTAAATGACAGAATAAAAATTCAAGTTTGAAAAGATTAAACCACACGCTACAGATCTATTGAAACTCCGATTGAGCGATCAACTACTTTCTCGCTAAAACTTAATCACTATAAATATAAAAACCTTAAAACCCGCTCTAAATCCGTGAAAGTTTCTAGATCTTGCTGTATTAAATGTTGAAACTCCTCACAGCTGCTCATCTGAAATGTCAGCAATTTCATAAAGCAGTTCCATAAAAAGAGGATAATGACGTTGTAATATCCGAAAAAATTCACCACATCGCCTGAAAAATCATTGATAATTCCATCAGGACGTATCAATTACCATTTAGAAAACCCTACCCATGCCGACAAAAACTCTGTAAATGTTAGATATATTCAATAATTTTGATAACGATTTTGGCTCATCCTGTTTTGCAACCAATATAATAAACAGCAAATATAGTGGGATCAGCCAGTTTCAATATCGCCTTGTAAAAGGCCTTTCCCCCTACCCTTTTTTCTATCAAATCCTGATTTTACAATTCCTTGCTCTCTTTTTTATACTCAAAATTGCCTCTGAAACAGGATACATTAATCTTAAAAAATATATAAAAGAAACAAATTATAACATTTTTTTCTCATCCTTCTTAATACGAAATAATTGTTAAACTACAATGCACTAACACTTACCAGTCATAAATCCAAAACAGCATATAATGACGAAACAAATTCATAGAGTGAAGATTTTTCACAATCAATTGTTGTATTAATCTTTCCATAATGCATAAAAATGATGAAGCGGCCCTCGCCCTTTCCCTACTTTTAAAGCATTTGAGGCAGTTAAAGCGCCATGCAAATAATCTTTTGCTTGTTTAACAGCGCAATCCAAGGGTTGGGTAGGTAACAGAGCTGCAATAGCGGCAGAAATGGTACACCCTGTCCCATGATCATGAGTGGTTGAAAGACGAGAAGCTTCAAGCATAAAAAGGTTTTCACAATCACAATAAAGATCTGGACTAGAACAATCGTAATTTTCTGTACTATTTCTGCTAAGCGTATTCAAATGTCCCCCTTTTAACAAAACTGCATGACACCCTAGCGCCAAAAGTCGTGGAGCATATTGATACATAGTCTCTAAAGACCATTGCACTTCACCTCCCAATAACAGTGCAGCTTCAGGCAAATTTGGCGTGATCAAAGTTGACATCGGCACAAGAACGTCACGCATAATTTCAATTGCATCAGACTTTAAAAGAACATCACCACTTTTTGCAACCATAACCGGATCAAAAACAATGAAACGCGCTTTATGATAAGCAAGACGTTGTGCAATAACCTGTGCAATCTGAGCATTTGCAACCATACCAATTTTAACGGCATCAACATGGATATCCTCAAAAACAGAATCAATTTGATCTGCAACAAAAGAAGCATCTAATGCCTGAAAAGAACGCACACCTTGAGTATTTTGTGCAACAACAGCTGTAACCACACTCATCCCATAAGTTTTCATAGCTGAAAAAACCTTCAAATCCGCCTGCATTCCAGCGCCACCAGAAGGATCTGTTCCCGCAATAGATAAAATCCGTGGAATAAAAAGTTTATCTTTTTGTAATTCCATCAACCTCTTTCCTTCTGTTTTTAAATATCGGAAAATAAGTTACCGAAAAAATAGATGTTTGAAAAAACATAAAGAAGATGTTTTCTCATGTGAGTTATATTATATATGAAGTCTTCTTATAGATATAAAATGGAAAATGTAGTGCTTATCCTTCGTTCTATTCTTTTTACGTTCGCTTTTTATACAACAACTCTCATACAAATGATTCTTTACGCTCCCGTTTATTTTTTAATGCCCCGCAAAAAGGCATGGATTGTCCCTAAAACATGGGCGCGCGTTACACTCTTTTTGCAAAAATACATCGCAGGCACAAGTTATGAGATTGAAGGATTAGAAAATCTTCCCAAAGGACCCTATATCATTGCTCCAAAGCATCAATCGGCTTGGGAAACTTTCAGTCTTGTTCCCTATTTTGATGACCCCACTCTCATTTTAAAACGTGAATTGATGTGGATTCCATTGTTTGGCTGGTATATGGCAAAAACACAAATTATCCCCATTAACCGCACAACGCCCATCAAAGCCTTAAAAATGGTTATACAAAAAGCAAAAGAGAAAGTAAAACAAGGGCGCCAAATCTTGATTTTTCCCGAAGGAACACGCCGACAACCCGGTCAAGAACCAGATTATAAGTCAGGAATTGTCGCGCTCTATAATGAATTAGGGCTTCAAGTTGTGCCTATTGCACACAATGCGGGTTTATATTGGCCACGCAATAATTTTCGCCGCTATCCCGGAACAATTCGTGTCCGTATTCTTCCCCCGATAGAAGCTGGTTTAAGCAAACGTGATTTTCTAGATCAACTTGTCCAAAAAACTGAAAAAGCGTGTGATGAACTGCTTCTCTTAGCAGCTCAAGATCCTACCCCTCCTCCTATGCCACCATACGCTGTTCAGAAACTTCAAAAACTAAATCATTCATCATGAAACAATGTGCTGATTGATCAGAATAATGCATCACTTTGTATATTGAGCAGAGTATATGGAACAAAAATATAAGAAAGATACTTCAAACTTTCTAATTCAAAATTATAAAACACATGTACATTACAAGAAATGATTGATGTGTGAATTTTTTTGAGAAAGAATTCTTTCTCTCTTTAAAATCGTTTAAACAACATACATCATATTGATTTATAAGGATATTTTATCTTTATTCAACTTGAATGAGAACCCTGAATACCTTAAGATTCTCTCATTTCAAATCTATTCCATTTTGAATTAATTAGAATCGTTTGCTTGCACATTACAAGCGAGGATATCTGTGTGAATAAAACGATACAAGAAAAGATTAAAATGCTTTTTACGAACCGTCTTAATCTCAAGTGCCGAGGGCTATCCTACCAGGAGGACAAGAAAAATGTATGATTATGCCGATTCGTTCCTTCCTGAGAAACATCAATCCCCCAAAAACCTGAAATCTTGTGCAATCTTCATTATTTAAAAAGTATTTCTTGAGATACTTAAGCCATCAAAACAAATTCAAGGGGAAAATAAAAATGAGTATTGGTTTTTATCTCCGAGACACAACGAATACAGCAATTAACCATCTTTCCTCCCTATCCTAGACTTAAAAGCTTTGTGTGCTACATTAAAACAATTCTAAATAACGAATAAGAAGGAACTAGATTTAAATTAATGCAACGTCTCTTCTATAATTTATTTTTTTCTGTGATTTTGAGTTTATCGAGCGCTGTTGCTCTAGCGCAGCCTTTTATTTCTGTTGATGTTACAACGGGGCATATCTTAAAACATAATCAAGCTTTTGAGCGTTGGTATCCTGCTTCCTTGACAAAATTAATGACCGCTTATGTTATTTTTCGTGCCATGAGCCGAGGAGAAATTTCACCAGACAAACATATCACCATCAGCGAATACGCCGTAAAAGCTCCTTCATATCGTTCAGGCTATAAAGCTGGTTCCGTACTCACACTTGATACAGCCTTAAGTATCACCATGGTTAAATCTGCCAATGATTTAGCCATTGCCATGAGTGAAGCTGTTGCAGGTTCACAGAAAAATTTTGTACGTAAAATGAATAGCGAAGCTAAACGTTTAGGCATGTTTGGAACGCATTTTGCGAACGCAAGTGGTTTACCAGACTCTCAAAACTACTCCACGGCACGCGATATTGCTCTTTTAGCCGTTCAGATACGTCGAGAATTTCCACAATATGCTCATTATTTTTCTATTCCAGCAATTGATTTTGGTAATAATCGAAAAATCCAGCATAACTCAAACAACCTCATTGGCCGTTTTTATGGAATAGACGGTATGAAAACAGGCTTTATTTGTGCCTCTGGTTTTAATCTTGTTGCCTCAGCCACCCGTAATAAACGTACAATTATTACTGTCATTCTAGGTGCTAACAACATAACTGAAAGAGAAGAAAAAGCTGCACAACTTCTTGAAACAGGATTTTTGCATCAAGGAAGCCCCCAATTAACACTAGCAACATTAAAACCTTATGGGAGAAATATAACACAAGCCAACAATATGAGACAACAAACATGCACACCTGAAGCCATAAAAATGCATGCAAATTCATATGATGATCAAGGAAATATTATCCTCACTTCTCCTTTTATCACTGCTCCACCTTCTTTTTCTCATCCTTTATCAGTACACCTCATTCGTACGCCACAAACACCTAAAATGACAGTAAAACCACTAAGAAAGCCCCATAGTTCGTATAAAAGGCACGCAAACCATTCTATAAAAAAGCCATAAATCATAATCTACGATTAATTATAAATACTTTGATTTATAATGATAATTAATTATTTGTATCTTATGTCAGAACCACAAATGTTGTAAGATTCTCTCATTTCAAATCTGTATTTGTTGAATCAATAAAAAACCAGTTTCTTGCACGTCACGAGGTAGAGGAACATGTAGATAAAATAATTAAAACAAGGAATAAAAATTCCTCCTATAAGTTCTTTCAAGAACCAAGAATTATCATAACATTGACGCTAAAAAAGTGTATGATATACCCCGAATACACCTACCTTTATAAGTGTAAAGATAGTGATACAATGGATTTCATAGGGTATTAACCATTATATCGGACACCATTATAAATTTGTTAGACGTACTAAGATATGTTTTTTTAAATGAAACCATGATTGATGATTAACATGAAAATAAAGCGCATCCCTCTCACGCTTATTACTGGTTTTTTAGGCTCTGGCAAAACAACTTTGCTCAACCGTATGTTACAAGACCCTCTTTTAACAGAATGTGCTATTATCATCAATGAATTCGGTGAAATCAGTATTGACCACCTTCTGGTTGAAAAAACGACAGAAGGAATTATTGAGCTTGCCAATGGTTGCTTATGCTGCAATTTACGCAGTGATCTCATCGATACATTAATTGATTTAATAAATCGCGTTCAGACAGGACAGATCAAACAACTCCATCATATTATCATTGAAACCACAGGGATGGCTGATCCCGCCCCTATTTTACAAATACTTTTAAGCCACCCGTTGTTTATTCAAACATTGTCTATAAATGCTGTTCTTGCAACATTCGATACATTAAGCACACTTTCCATATGTGAGCGCTATCCTGAAATATATAAACAATTAATATTTGCTGATAAAATTATTCTCACCAAAACAGACCTTATGGCTCAACAAACGCTTTCAGATACGCTCCTTAACACACTTAAAACGATTAATCCTACAGCACAAATCATTGACGCCCATTCTGAAGATTTCTGTTCAAAGCTATTAATAAATAACACATTATGGGATGAAAAAGTAGAAAATACAAAACTTAAACAAAATCTTACGAATACCCCACATGATCATACCCCCCATAAAACCATTCGTACCTTTTCACTCAACTGTGAGGGTCCTGTTGATTACGCCACAATTGAAGCTTTTTTAGATATCCTACAAGAGCGTTATGGTACAAAATTATTACGTATTAAAGCAATTATCGCATTGCGTGATGACCCTTATCGCCCACTTATATTACATGGCGTACAAACATTTTTTCATCCTCCCATAAGATTGTCAGAATGGCCAAAAGGAATAAAACAAACACGTTTTGTCATCATTGCCGATGGTGTTGAAAAAGAAGCAATACAAAAGCTCCTCAATGCTTTCTTTAATAAACCAGCAATAGATACTGCAGACAAAACAGCTCTCTTAGAAAATCCTCTAGTCATTCCAGGAATAAAATTTTAATTTTTTCTCCCCTTCAATGATATAACATTAAATTCATTGGCACCACCATCTTTATGCTTTTAAAGGAGCAAACCGGCACCATCACACACTTTGCTAATCGCCAATATCGAACAACTCTTGGCACTTTAAATGGTTCGTAAAAAGCGTTTTAGTCTTTTCTTACACAGCTTTACCCCCGCGGCTATCCCCGTTTGTAATACGCAAGCAAATGGTTTTAATTGATTCAACATGGAACAGCTTTTAAATGTGAGAATCCTACGGTATCCAAGATTCTAATTCAAGTTGAATAACGCTAAAATCATTATAAATCAATATGTTATAAATTTATAAACATTCCTATTCAAGTTTATTCACATAATGGAATAAAAAATAAGAAAATACACATTTTTAACAATGCTTTCTACACAATAATGTCTCCTATAAAATTATCCGTACCTTTTCACTGGACGGCAAAATCACTATAGACTACCACAATTGAAATTTTTTAGCTCTCTTACAAAACCGCATGATGCAAAATGACCACGTATAAAAACACTCCAACGCTAACATATTACCCTTATCTGTAAAATAGTCACCCTCACACAAAATAGAACATCATTGTATCGCGAACTCACGCATTCGTTAAAAAAACCGTCTCTCAATACGCATCATCCCTATTTCAAAACGCTACCTACAAATAATATAATACAAAATTCTCCATAAAATGTATAAGCCCCATTCTCCATCTTTACTCCATAAATATGCAAGCTGGTAGCCTCATGCTCTTGCCAGTTGAAAATGCTTTGGAAAACCTTGGTACTTTAGAGTACTCATGAGAAATATCTGTACTCCTTTCTTTAAGAGTTTTATTCACATACCAATCCAATTTTATGGCGTGCAAAAAACGGTTTCGATTAATTCATCATAAACAGATTTTAAGATAAAAGGATCTGGTGATATTGAGTCCCTCAACTCAAATTGCAAAATTATAAATTATTATAAATCAAATTGTTATGATGAAAAATTTAATATCCATCAATCTATAATCAGACTGTTTTCTCTCTAAATGCGCTTCATCTGCAAACCACTTCATGTGATTCATTTCACAAACCGATTGGACAAATTCTTGGTTCTAAAATATTCTGCTCAACTCTATATTTACTCCAGTTAATTGAAATCAAAATCCCTGTTAAGGTAAAAAACCAAAATCAGACAGAGGCAATATCGCATTTTAAAATATGTGAATGTATCTTATATAACAGCATGATAAGACAATATTTTACAGCATGAAAGAATAAAACTCTTTGAAAGAAATAAAAAGAGAGGTACATTTTATGTTAACTTACTCTTCACTAAAAACGAAGATTGGCACCAGTACCGATGTAAAAATAATCCAACTTCTTTGAGAAAATTCCTCTTGGTTTCCCACTTCATCTGATTTACTTGCATAAGGCTCTATGAAAAAACTCTGCACTTTAAAAGATTGACTACCCACTTAGACACCTTATGCGTAAAGTTTTTTCATATCCTGTATCGCCATTTATAAGTAATAGTACGGTGCAGCAGGATACAATAACACTCACTGTATTAGAGAAACTGAAGTTTTATCAATATCGCGATTAAAAACGTAACGTTTTCCATAAACTTCAACAGTTGGAGGCTGACGATTTTTTTCAAAAAAATCATAACCTTTCTTAAGCATAACCCAGAATTGATAATGAGGATCACTGCTATGACGTAACATATTATCCTCGGTCATGCGGAAAGGAAAAGCCTGCAACTGAAACTCTCTTTGTCCTCCTTTAAAAGCATCCCGTGCAAACGCATAAATCTGAGCCATATTCTTATCACTCATAGAATAACAACCTGCGGAAAAGCAAGAACCATGCACCATAAGATTGCTTCCTGTACGACCATTTTCCTGATCATAAAGGTTAGGAAATCCTATATTAAAAGAAAGATAATATTTTGAATAAGGATTCATTTGGTTTGCGCTAATAGTATAAAAACCCTCTGGTGTCTGAAGATCCCCTTCTTTATATTTAGGTCCAAGCTTACCAGACCATTTGCAAATGCCATAGCGAGCAACCAAGATAAAAGGCCCTGAACGAGATTGCTTCCAAACTTCAGCAAGATTTTCTTCCTTGAAAAATCGCATTACAATTGGTGCATAAGGATCAATATCGTATAAAGCCATTCTGTTCTGGATTTCTTGTGGCAACGGCTGCTCAACTTTGGCACGAATAGAAGCTGGCAATCTTCCCCCACATGCCGTCAATATTCCCATTAAAAACAACACACACACAGCGAGGAATCTTCTAAATGTCATCGAATAAAACTCCAATCAATCCCCTCACAAAAAATAACCTATGTTAGAGATCGACCAATTTGAAGGTATTTTTCCCTTCGCTCTTGTTTAAGAGCTTCACCATCTTTTCCAGCCATAGCTTTTAACGCCTCTGAAATAACATCACCCGTTGCATCAATGACAATCTCTTTGCCACGATGCGCCCCCCCTAAAGGTTCCGAAATAATGCCATCAATAATCTTTAAGCGATACAAGTCTTGAGCGGTAATACGCATATTCATTGCAGCATCTTTTGCACGAGCTGGATCACGCCATAAGATAGAAGCTGCTCCTTCTGGTGAAATAACAGAGTAAATCGCGTGCTCCAACATATAAACTTTGTTGGCTGCAGCAATTGCTATCGCCCCTCCAGAACCGCCTTCTCCAATAACAACGGAAACCACAGGGACTTTCAAACGCAAAGTTGCAGCTGTTGATTGAGCGATTGCTTCCGCTTGCCCACGTTCTTCAGCGCTTACCCCAGGATAAGCACCTGCTGTATCAATAAAAGTGAGGAGTGGCAAACCAAAGCGGTCAGCCATTTCCATAATACGTACAGCTTTACGATATCCTTCTGGGCGTGCAGAACCAAAATTATAGCGCAAACGTGTTTGTGTATCGTGACCTTTCTCTTGACCGATATAAGCAACTGCTTCTCCCCTAAAACGTGCAAACCCAGCTTGAATAGCCTCATCTTCAGCAAACTTGCGATCTCCTGCCAAAGGTGTAACATCACTCAATAGGCGTTTAGAATAGTCCATAAAATGGGGACGATCAGGATGACGAGCCACTTGTGTTTTTTGCCACGGCGATAATTTTTTATAAATATCGCGCAACGCTGTTTGAGATCGCGCTTCAAGACGAACAATCTCATCGCTCATATCAAGACTGCCTTTTTCCTGAGAAATTTTTTTTAATTCAAGAATTTTCCCATCAAGATCAGCAACTGGTTTTTCAAAATCAAGATAATTATACATTTGTACCAACTCATTCAGTGTCACTTATACACTTATAATTTGCTTTATAAAGTCTTTTTCAAAAACATCACCTTTTCTTTAACGAGCCTTTTACTCATCGGCAAGTGGATGATGCTCATTAACTAAACGATAAAGTCCCTCTTCCAACACATGGGTATAAATCTGAGTGGTAGCAATATCAGAATGACCTAACAAATGTTGAACTGCACGCAAATCGGCACCATTTTGCAAAAGATGACTAGCAAAAGCATGGCGCAACACATGAGGAGAAAAGCTATCACTTTCTATTCCTGCTCTTCTAGCGAGATTTTTCAACTCCCGCGCAACAACTTGACGAGCAATATATCCTGTCTCGGAATTCGCAGGAAAAAGATAAGGACTTGCGACATCCTTTCCCTGATCACGTAAATTTAACCACTGCAAAAGAACTTGATATGCTTTTTTTGATAACAGCACCATTCGTTCTTTTTTGCCCTTACCACGAACCAAAATGCTGTATGCTTTCCCCCGAACAGCCTGCACAGGCAAACTCACCAATTCACTAATACGTAATCCTGTTGCATAAAGCATTTCACTCAATAGCTGAAGACGCAATGCACGCAGATAATCCTTAGACCCATAATCTGCTTGATTGACTTCTAACTGTGCTAAATCAAGCAATTTTATCACTGCATCTTCACTCATGATTTTGGGCAAAGGGCGCCCCTGACGAGGTGCATCAATATCATGAGAGGGATCATCTGCTCTCAACCCTTCAGCATAAAGGAATTGATAAAACTGACGCAAAGTCGATAAACGGCGTGCTTGTGACGATGCTGCAAAACCAAAAGTATGCATAAGCGACAAAAGGGCAATTAAATCTTCTTTTTGTGCTGAAAAAAGCGAAACAGAGTGTGAAGACAATTCGTCTTGTGCCCACTGCAAATCATGCTGATAAGCCGCAAGCGTATGAGGTGAAGCTCCTCTCTCCGCGCTCATCATCTCAAGAAAATGATCTATCACAGCACCACTTTTCATTTCATTGATTCGCTTCCGTAGAAAGATTCCATGAATCCAAGGGAACATCGATGTACATATCCACAGTTACTGGTTCAACCCAAACCACAAGAGCACCCATTATAATGAAAAGAACAGAAAGCAAAATGAAAAGAATCATCAAAAATCTGGTCAATGTTGGCATAAGATAATAACCTACCCAAAAATATTCTATCTCGTATTATGCCTCACAAAGATTAACAGGAATTGACTTTAAGATGGATAAATGCCGAAATAAAGTTATGAAAAGCAATCGACCAAAACGCGTCCCTATAACACAAATAAAGAATCAGCTCTTATCGTCCCTTGATAAAAAAGCACTTGTCCTTGTTGGTCTTATGGGAGCAGGCAAATCAGTGATCGGAAAACGCGTCGCCACCATGCTCCGTTTACCCTTTTATGATTCTGACCAAGAAATTGAAAAAGCTGCGCAAATGACAATCACTGAACTCTTTGAAATTTATGGTGAATCAGAATTTCGTGCTCTTGAACAGCGTGTTATTCTGAACCTAATGAAAAAAAGTCCCCTTGTTTTAGCAACAGGTGGTGGTGCCTACATAAACGAAAATATCCGAAAAACCATTCATCAAAATGGTATATCCATATGGCTAAAAGTCGATCTTGATATCCTCATGCAACGTGTCTCAAAGCACCCAACACGCCCCCTGCTTCAAACAGCCAATCCTAAAGAAACCATGCAAAAACTCATGGAACAGCGTTATCCTATCTATGCAAAGGCAAACTTAACAATTAACAGTCATAAAGAAAGCCGTCATACCGTAGCACAAAATGTTATACGATCTGTAGAGCACTACCTATACACAGAAATTAACAATAGGGAAAATCAGCATGCAAACAAAGACCGTCACTGTTAAACTGGACAAACACTGTTATGATATCATCATTGGTCCGAGTCTGATTGCCCAAGCTGCTTCACAGATTAAACATGCTCTTAACAAAAAAGATCCTCATCCAACGCGCTTGGCACTTGTTACAGATACAAATGTTGCTTCCCTTCATTTGGAGATATTACAAGCAGAGTTAACAAAAAATAAAATTCATACTGTCCCTATTATTGTAGAAGCGGGAGAACAATCAAAATCATTTTCAACCCTGCAAGTTGTCATCGATCAAATTCTTGCTGCGCGTTTAGAAAGAGGCGACTGTGTTATTGCTTTTGGCGGTGGTGTCATTGGCGATCTAGCAGGATTTGCGGCAAGTATAATCCGCCGTGGTATGAACTTCATTCAAATGCCCACAACGCTTCTTGCACAAATTGATTCCTCCGTTGGTGGAAAAACTGGAATCAATAGCCAATATGGTAAAAATCTTATTGGTACTTTTTATCAACCGCAATGCGTTATTGCTGACACATGTCTTCTTGATACCCTACCACCGCGCGAATTTCGTGCTGGTTACGCAGAAATGGTCAAATATGGACTCATTAACCAGCCTAATTTCTTTGAATGGCTTGAAAAAAATGGACAAGAAGTCTTTTCTAATGGCCCTATGCGAACAGAAGCCATTGTCCGCTCATGCCAATTTAAAACCGCCATTGTAGCACGTGACGAACAAGAAACAGGAGAGCGCGCGCTCTTAAATCTCGGCCATACATTTGGACACATGCTTGAAACAGCAACGGCTTATGAATCAAAGCGTTTAATTCACGGTGAAGCTGTAGCAATTGGAATGATTCTAGCGCATCAATTTTCTGCTCAACTAAATTTGATAAACCCCACACTTACACAACGCATTGAAGCACACTTCAAATCTATAGGTTTGCCTACACAATTAAAGGATATCCCAGGGAAGTTACCAGATGCTGAAAGTTTAATAACTCTCATTGCCCAAGATAAAAAAGTTTCGCAAAACAATTTGACCTTCATCTTAACACGCGGACTTGGTCAATCATTTATTGCAAAAAATGTCTCTCCGGAAGCAGTTTTGACTTTTCTGGAACAAAAATTAGCAGAAATTCGTTAATTTATATTGAATATAATTGATTCGTTTTTATACTTCTATTAAAGGAATAAGTATGATGATGTCTGCGTAGCTCAGTAGGATAGAGCACAGGATTCCTAAAGAAATTGGGCATTTTGAGGAGAAATCCTCAAAGTGAATCTGCTCAAATTCGGGGAAAGCTTCATGGGAGACTATATGCCAATCCCGAGCCAAGTCTCTCTTCAAATGAGAGAAAGGTGTAGAGACTGAACGGGCAGCACCTAAAGAGCAAAAGCTTCAAGGTGAAGAGACAGTCCAGACCACAAACAGCCGTGAAAAGCTGGCGGTGAAAATCGAAGTGGTATGAATCCTGGGGTCGCAGGTTCGAATCCTGCCGTAGACACCATCGTATCAAT